>CAZFRK010000198.1:0-6399 GCA_964521375.1 uncultured Rhodobacterales bacterium | reverse complement strand
GCACCATCATGAGCTTCTACCAGATCACCACCTTCGGCTTCGGCGCCGTCGCCCAATTCCTGCTGGTGACGGCGGAGGTCCAGGGGTTCTTCCTCTTCGCCCTGACCAGCGTCTTGCTGTCGCTGGCGCTGGTGCCCATCGCCATGACCCGCGCCCCGGCGCCGCCCCTGCCCGAACGCACGGTCTTCGGGATCCGGCGCCTGCTGGAGATTTCGCCGCTGGGGGTGGCCGGGTGCGCGGTGTCCGGCCTGACCACGGGCGCCTTCTACGCCCTTCTGCCGCGCTTCGGAGCGGTCGCCGGGTTCGACGCCTTCGGCATCGCCATGATCATGGGTGGGTCCATCTTCGGCGGCATGATTCTTCAGTGGCCGCTGGGCCGCCTGTCCGACCGCCTGGACCGCCGTCAGGTCATCGCCGGTGTCGGCGTCGCCTTGGCCCTGACCTCGGCCATGATCGCCTGGCTGACGCTCCAGGGGGAGGTCTCGGCGCGCGAGCAGATGGCCGGGGCGATCAGCGACGCGGTGCCCATGACGCTCTGGATGATGGCCCTGATCCTGGCCTTCGGCGGCAGCATGTTCGCCATTTACCCGCTGGCCCTGAGCCATGCCAACGACTTCATCGAACGGCAGGACTTCGTGGCCGCGTCGGGCGGCCTGATCATGTTCTATTCCATCGGCGCGACCCTGGGGCCGACGGCCGCGGGCGTGGTGATGGAGACGGCGGGGACCTATAGCCTGTTCGCCTTCATGGCGGCGTCGGGGCTGGTGCTGGCCGTCTTCGCCCTGTACCGCCTGAAGGTGTCGCAGGCCGTCGCGGCGGAAGACAAGACGCCGTTCCAGATCACGCCGCGCACGACGCTGGCTGTGACCGCGCTCGACCCGCGCGCCGAGGAGGACCAGTACAGCTTCGACTTCTCCTTCGGCGAGGAGCCGACGGAGGAGGCGTCCGAAGACCGGCAGGAGGCCGCCTAGGTGGCGAGCGAGGAAACCCGGAGGCGTCTCGAGGCGCACGCGCCGCGCACCTGGCAACGCATGCTGTCGGGACGCCGCCTGAACCTGATCGATCCGTCGCCGGTCGATGTGGAGATCGAGGACATCGCCCTGGGGCTAGCCCGCAACACCCGCTGGAACGGCCAGACCATGGGCGATCACGCCTGGTCGGTGGCCCAGCATTCGGTCTTCGTGGTCGACATCATGCGCGACTTCCGGCCCCGTCCGCCCGCCTGGCTGCTGTTCGCCGGATTGCTGCACGACGCCAGCGAATACGTGACCCACGACATGATCACGCCGCTGAAGGCCGCCGTCGGCGACGTCTTCAAGGAAGTGGAACTGCGCCTGACCCGCGCCGTTCATCAACGCTTCGGCCTGCCGTCGGACCTGAAGCCCGAGGACAAGGCGCTCATCAAACGGGCCGACCTGATCGCCGGAGCGACCGAGGCGGTGCAACTGGCCGGGTTTACGCCGCCGGAAGTGAAGAGCGTCCTCGGCATCAAGGAAAAGCCCCTGCCCAAGGTGACGTTGCGCCCCCTGCCCAGCAAGGAGGCCCATGATCGCTTTCTGGACGCCTTCGCGACCCTTCAACGCGCCGTGGAGCTGGAACGCCGCTGAGCGGCGGCGACCGGTCGTCGGGCGACCGGACCGCCGCTCGGGGACCGCCTCAGCCCTTCAGGGTGGCGGCGATGACGTCGCGCCACGGGGTGGTCGGGCGACCGATCACCCGGCTGAGCGTCTTGCCGTCGTCGAACAGGGCGCCCTTGGCCGCCTTGGCGTCGCTTTCCGCCAACAGGTCCGCCAACCCTTGCGGCAGACCGGCCGCGAGCAGCGCGGCGGCGTAGTCGGCTTCCGGAAGATCCTTGTAGACCACCGGCGTCGCCGCCTGGCGACCGATCTCGGCGGCGAATTCCGCCAGCGTGTAGGCGCTGTCCCCCGCCAGTTCCAGGGTCTGGCCGATGTAGACGTCGGGGTCGGCCAGGACCGCGGCGGCGGCTGCCGCGTAGTCGGCGCGGGCGGCGGAGGCGATGCGACCGTCTCCGGCGCTGCCCAGGAAGGCGCCGTGCTGAACGGCGGGGGCGGCGCTGGCGGCGTAGTTCTCGGTGTACCAGCCGTTGCGCAGCAGGATGACCGGCAGCCCGGACTCGGCCAGCAGAGCCTCGGTTTGACGATGCTCTTCGGCCAGGTCGAGGGGCGAGGTGTCGGCATGCAGGAGGCTGGTGTAGGCGACGACCGACACGCCCGCGGCCTTGGCCGCCTCGATGACGGCGCGGTGCTGCGGGACTCGCTGGCCGACCTCGCTGGAGGAAATGAGCAACAGGCGGTCGACGCCCTGGAAGGCGGCGGCCAGCGTGTCGGGGCGGCTGTAGTCGGCTTCGCGCACCTCGAAGCCCTGGGCGGCGAGGTCCGGGGCCTTTTCGGGGGACCGGGCACCGGCGAGGAGGCGGGCGTCCGGCGCGGCCTCGCGCAGGGCGGTCAGGGCGAGGCGGCCAAGCTGTCCGGTGGCGCCCGTCACGAAGAGGGTGGGGGTGGTCATGGGGTGCCTCCTAGGCTGGTATGGTTTCGAGATATGGTCTATAATGGAGACCATATTGACGCCTGGGAAGGAGGCAGAAAATCATGACATGGTTACCGGAAGGGAACTCGGTCGGGGCGGCGCGCAAGGCCCTGGCGACCAAGTTCTCGGAATGGACCGGCCTGACCCTGGACCCGACGCTCTGTCCCGTGCGGGACGTGCTCAGCCGTCTGGGCGACAAATGGACGACGCTGATCCTGCTCGCCCTGTCGGCGGAGCCGCGGCGTTTTTCGGCCCTTCAAAAGCTGGTCCCCGATATTTCCCGGCGCATGCTGACCCAGACGCTGCGCGACCTGGAACGGGACGGGCTGATTTCGCGCACCGTATATCCGACCAAGCCGCCGAGCGTCGAATACGCCCTGACGCCTTTGGGCGAGTCCATGCTGGAGCCAGTGGCCCGGCTGGTCGCCTGGGCCGACGATCATCATGCCGCCATTTCCGCGGCCCGCCGGTCCTATGACGACGCGGAAGCGGCGGCGGCGTCCATGATGTGATCCGCCCGCCCTCGGGCGGGTGTCAGCCCTGCCGCCGATAGCCGATGCGGAAACCGCCCCAATGGCGCCCGCGGACGGTGATCGGCGCCGCCACGTCCTTCATCATGACGAACTCGCCGCCGCCCATGTCCCGCTTGTAGGTCTTGAGGATGAAGGGATTGGTGTTGCGCGCGCCGCCCAGGCCGACGGGATCGTCGAAGATGCGGCGGTTGCGGCAGTGCTTGGCGTTCCACACCGGGTCCGAACCCTGCGGTCGCGAGGCGACCTTGTTGTGGGTCGGCAAATAGCCGTTGCGGTCCATGGTCACGCAAAAGACGATGGCGTCGTCGGCGGACACCAGATCCTCTTGCAGGTCGGCCAGTTCGGCGTCGGTGAAGGCGGTGAAGCGGGTCGTGTACTGCACCGGGTCGGTGCCCTCGATGGGCTTGTAGTCCTCGTCGAACAGGGCGTCGAGGGTCAGCCGACCCTCGGCCACCGCCTGCTCCATCAAAAAGGCGACCCGGTCGGCTCCCGCCTGGGCGACCCGCACATAGGCGCCGTCGGGGGTCTCCACCTCTTCTTCGATGAGGCGTTCGACCAGGGATTCCGAGGTGCGCAGCACCTGGGCCGTGCGCTCCGAGGCATGCGACAGGTTGGCGATGTCCGCCTCGACTCCCGCCGTCAGGTGGCCGACGGCGTCCGTCACCTGACGACATTCCATCTGGTTGTTGGACGCCGCTTCGGTGATCGACCCCACGTGCTCCACCACCAGGTCGTATTGGGTGATGAGGTCGTCGAGGACCCCGGCCAGTTCCTCGTTGGAGGTGTCGACGGCGGCGGCGTCCTCGCGGCTGCGGTGACTGTCGCGGACGATGTCGCCGATCAGCCGCGTCAGGTCGCCGACGGTGCCGTTGATCTGCGTGGTGGCGTCGGTGGTTTCCTGGGCCAGGGCCTTGACCTCTCCGGCGACCACGGCGAAGCCGCGTCCCGCTTCCCCGGCCCGCGCCGCCTCGATGGTGGCGTTGAGCGCCAGCATGCGGGTCTGGTTGGCGATGCCGTCGATGGCCTGGGAGACGGCGGAGACCTGGGTCAAGGTCTGTTCCAGGACCGCCAGCCGTTCCTCCACCTGGGCCACCGAGGCGACCAGCCGATGGATCAGGTCCGACGCCGTGGTCATGGCGCCCTGGGCCTCGCGGGCCTGGGCCTGGGCGGCCTCTGAGACCTGGAAGGCGATGCGCGCCGAGTCCCCGATCCCTTCGTTGGTGCCGGTCATGGTGGCGGCGGCCTGACGCAGGTTCTGGAAGTCGCGGCCATGGCCCGACATGCGGTCGGAGACGGCGGCGATGTCGCTGGCCACGTCGGACAGATGCTCCCACAGACCGCTGACCAGACCGGCGCTTTTCTGAAGCAGGGCAGCGTGAGCGGCGGCCTTGGCGCGGGCGGTCTCGTCGGCGTGGGCGGCCTCGTCCGCCGCCGTATCGGTGGACGGGATGTCGGGCGGGTCCATCTCGGCGATGGCGGTCATGGGCGTGTCCTCCCCCGGACGCTGCGCGTGGCCTGTCGCTTATTGGATCATGTGCCACCAAGGGGAGCATGACAGCACGGCCATGCACGCCTTGCAACAGCCATGGGACGGACAAGACGGCCAGCCCGGCGGGGTGGCGGGCGCCTTTGTCGTCGCGGAGGGCGCGGTCAGTCCTTCTTGCGCTTCGCCTTCAGGGCCTGTTCCAGGCGGTCGGCGACCGTATCCATGACCTTGACGCGGGCGAACTTCTTGTCATTTCCTTCGACCAGGGTCCAGGGCGCCTTGCGGGTGGATGTGCGCTCGATCATGTCGTTGACGGCCTGTTCGTAGTCGCCCCACTTGTCGCGGTTGCGCCAGTCCTCGTCGGTCAGCTTCCAGCGTTTCCAGGGGATTTCGGACCGCTTGGTGAAGCGGTCCAACTGCTCCTCCTTGGTGATGTGCAGCCAGAACTTGCACAGCACCATGCCGAAATCGACCAGCTTCTCCTCGAAATCGTTGATCTCCCCGTAGGCGCGCATCCATTCGTCGGTGGAGGCGAAGCCTTCGATGCGTTCGACCAGCACCCGCCCGTACCACGAGCGGTCATAGATGGTGACGCGCCCGGCCCGCGACAGGTGCTGCCAGAAGCGCCACAAGTAGTGGTGGGCCTTTTCCTCCTCCATCGGCGCGGCGATGGGAATGACCTTGTAGTCGCGGGCGTCCATGGCGGCGGTCAGGCGGCGGATGGCGCCGCCCTTGCCGCCGGCGTCCCAGCCCTCGAAGACGCAGACGGTGGAGATGCCCTCGGCCTTGGCCTGGCGGTAAAGGCCGTTGAGGCGGGCCCGTCCTTCCATCAGGCGGTCGTTGTAGTCTTTCTTGCTCAGCTCCTGGCTCATATCCAGGGTCTGGAGGATGGTCGGCATGGGCGGTGGTTCCACATGCTTGACGGGTCCTTCCTGGCCCTGGCCCTGGCCCTGGCCCTGGTCCTTGCCCGCGCCCGCCGCCGGGTCCGTCGCCTGCGCGGCCTTGGCGGCCTGCGCCTCCAGGGCGTCGAGTTGCTTCTTTTCCTCGCGCTTCAGGTTGGCGGCGACGCGCCGCTTCAGCTCCATGGCCTCCATGTGACGCAGGGCGGCGTCGCGGAAGGTGGTCAGCATGGTGAGGGTCCGGTAAGGCGCGTCGGCCCCTTCGATGATGCTCCAGGGCGCGTGGCCGCTGCTGGTCATGCGGATGGTGCGCTCGGCGGCGGCGATGAACTGGTCGTACATCTCCCAGTGCCGCCAGTCCTCCTTGGACACGCGCCAGGACTCGTTGGGGTCCTTTTCCAGCTTCTTCAGCCGCTTCTTCTGGGCGTCCTTGCCCAGGTGCATCCAGAACTTCAGGATCAGCGCGCCGTCGTCGGCCAGCATCTTCTCGAAGGAGGCGATGCGGGCCAGACGGTCGTCCAGCTCGGCCTCGGTGGTGCGCTGGTAGGCGTGGTCGAGAACCGGCGTCGAATACCAGGATCGCAGGAAGCAGCCGATCTTGCCATTGGGCGGCAGGTCGCGCCAGTAGCGCCAGAACTCCGGGCGCTCCCGCTCCTCGTCGGACGGTTCCCCATAGGCGTGGTTCTCGATCCAGCGCGGGTCCATCCATTCGTTCAAGAGGTTGATGCTCTCCCCCTTGCCCGCCCCATCGACCCCGGCGAAGACCAGAATGACCGGGAAGTTCGCGTGGCGAAGCTTCTGTTGCAGTTCCAGCATCTCGATGCGGAGTTGCGGGGCAAGGTCGTTGAACTCCTGCTTGGACAGGCAGCGCCCCAATTCGGCCGTCACCCGGAGAAAGCGTCCCGGACTCAGGGATTTGCCTGCGCGGCGCGAG
>CAZFRK010000197.1:0-6406 GCA_964521375.1 uncultured Rhodobacterales bacterium | reverse complement strand
CTCCAGCCCCTTGCTCGCCGAGGCCATCTCCTCGACCATCGCCGCGTTCTGCTGCGTTCCCTGGTCGATGGAGCCGACCGCGACGTTGACCTCGGCCAGGCCGGTCGATTGCTCGCGGGAGGTGTCGACGATCGCCGCGACGTGCCTGTTGACCTCCATCACGTCGCCGATGATGGCTTCCAGCGCGACGCCGGTCTCCCCGACCAGCGAGACCCCCGACCCCGACGCCGATACCTGAGCGCGGCGGACCAACCACCCCAGGGGGCCAAGAGGGCCGAACGGGGCCGCGCGGGTGAACACGCGCTGAACGGTCGGTTCAGGGTCGTTTCAGACGGGATCGGACAGGATGCCTCCATCGCCACCCAACGACGGAGGATTGACCATGCCGCGCGTCATCGACCTGAGCCTCGTCGCCCTTACCCTGCTGTGGACCGCCTACGGACTGTATGGCGGGCTGCTTTAGGGCCGCCCACCCGTCATAAAACCGTCCCTGGACCGGCAGGCGAAAGCGCGCCATAGCCACGACAGACTCCGAAGGAGACCGTCTTGCTCGCGCCCGCCTTGCCGCACCACGTCGCCATCGTCACCGATGCCTGGCATCCCCAACCCAACGGAGTCGTCCGGGTCCTGGACAGCCTGCGCAAGGTCCTGGAGGCCGACGGGCGCCGCGTCACGGTGATCGAGCCGGGGCAGTTCCGCACCGTTCCGCTGCCCACCTATTCCGAGATCAAGGTGGCCGTCCTGCCGGGCCGCGAGGTCGCCCGCCTGCTGCGGGACGCCCGACCCGACGCCGTTCACATCGCCACCGAGGGACCGCTCGGACGGGCGGCGCGGGCATGGTGCCTGCGCCAGGGCCAGCCCTTCACCTCGGCCTATCATTCCAAATTCCCGGAGTACATCCACGCCCGCACCGGCCTGCCGCTGCCGTGGCTCTACGCCATGATGCGGCGCTTCCACGCCCCCTCCGCCGCCGTCCTGGCGCCCAGCGAGAACGTCCACCGCGAGCTGACGGACTGGGGATTCGCCAACGCCGTCCACTGGGCGCATGGTGTCGACACATCGGTCTTCCGGCCCGACGCCAAGGATTATTTCGATTCCGTCCTGAAAGAGAAGGGCCGCGAAAAGCCGCTGTTTCTCTACGTCGGACGGGTGACGGTGGAAAAGAACCTGACCGCCTTCCTGGACCTGGACCTGCCGGGGTCCAAGGTGGTGGTCGGCTCCGGCCCGCAACGCGACGCCCTGGTGAAGGCCTATCCCGACGTCCATTTCCACATCGCCAACGGCGACGACGAACTGCGCCGCTGCTTCAACGCGGGCGACGTCTTCGTCTTCCCCTCGCGCACCGACACCTTCGGCCTTGTCATGCTGGAAGCCCTGTCCTGCGGGGTTCCCGTCGCCGCCTTCCCCGTCACCGGACCGCGCGACGTCCTGGGCGAGGCCGCCGGGACGGCGGGCATCCTGGACGAGGACCTGCGGGCGGCGGCGCTCAAGGCCCTGACGTTGGACCCGGCGGCCTGCCGCGCCCACGCCGAACGCTTTTCGTGGGCCGAGGTGGCGCGCCAGTTCCTGGAAAACCTGGCGCCGATCCGCTAGGAGAAGGGGCACCCCCTTTTCCTGGAGCCGCTTTCCGATGACCGACCCGTCGCTCTCCGCCGCCCTGACCCGCCTGGACAGCTTCCGCTTCGTCAGCGACGAAATCGTTCGCTTCCAGGACCTGGACCGCGTCGGCCACGTCAACAACGTGTCCTTTTGCGTCTATGCCGAAAGCGGACGGGTCGACTTCGCCGAAGCCCTGTGGCCCGGCTCCACGGCGGGCAAGGCGGTCGGCTGGGCGATCGTCAATTTCAACCTGCACTTCCGCGCCCAGGCCCACTATCCGGGCCGGGTGAGGATCGGCACCGCCGTGACCCGCGTCGGCACCACCTCCATGACCGTCTGTCAGGGGCTGTTCATGGCCGACGACGAAACCTGCTTCGCCACGGTGGAAAACGTCATGGTGTGGCTGGAATTCAAGACCGGCAAGCCAATCCCCGTCCCCCAGGAGATGAAGGACGCGGTGGCCGACTACTGGCTGCCCTGACCGGCGTCCGAAGGCGCCGCGCGGGAACCCAGCAAAGCCGTCCACAGCACCCAGGACACCGAAATCGTCAGGGCGGCGGCATAGACCACGTCTGACAGGAAGTGCCCGCCCTGAATGACGCGCACGGCGCCGACGCCCGCCCCGAACAGCAGGGCGGCCAGGACGGCGCGTCCACGCCACGGCGGCTGCGCCAGGAAGGCGACGGCCACGGCCCAGAAGCCCAAGGCGCCGTGACCGCTCATGAAGGAGCAGTTCTCAGCGCATTGCCCGGCGACCATCCACGGCGGCGTGAACAGGGCGTCGCCGCCGAACTCCAGGATCTGGCTGGGACGGGCACGCCCCCAATGATCCTTGAAGACGGCGTTGACCAAAATGCCCGGACCGACGATCAGACTGGCGTAGAGGTAGGTCAGCACCCAGCCCGACACGCCCAGGAACCGCTGCTTCAGGGCCTTTCCGGCGCCCCACACCAGCGTCAGGAAGATCAGCACGCCCGCCATGACCACCGGCAAGCCCTTGCGGACGAATTCCAACAGCGGCTCGCGGCCCAGGAACCAGCCTTCACCCTGGCGCCAGAACCACCCCGAGACGGTCAGATCCAGGCCGGGAAAGAAGAGAAACAGCAGGATCGAGCCGAGCAGCCACGGGCACCAGTGACGGCGCAGGTGCGCCCCCAGCGCCGCGATCACGCCTTCGACGATCATGGCGCGTCCTTTCCGTTGGCGTAACCGCGGAAGCCCGTCACGCGGTAGGCCCGCAGGGTCAGGGTGTAGGTCTCATGAATGGGCAGGCGCAGGATGGCCAGGGTCTGGACGGTGTCGAACCACGGCGCCACATAGTCCGCGTTGCCCTCGGTGATGAAGAGGAAGTCCTCCCCCTCGTGGCCCCGCATGGTCGTTGTCAGTTCGTAATGGTTCTGGATGGTGCCCTTGCGCTCGCCCACCTCGTTCCACATGATCGACCGCCACGCCAGGGGGCGGGCGTAATAGAGCATGCTGGCCATGACCTTGCGGTCCATGAACAAGGGCGTCAGGTCGGGATTTTCGGCCATCAGGTCGCGCGCCCAGGCGCCCGCCTCGTCCCAGCCGCGCACCCGCTTTTGCAGGTCCCACTTGGCCTTGATCTCGACGCCCAGCAGGTCGGCCACCGGCTGCATGTTGTAGAACACCCCGGCCAGCAGAAGGTGCAGGGCCACCGAGGCGCCGAGCAGCGCCGACCAGCGACCGCGCTCCAGCAGCCACCCGGCGACCAGCAGCGGCGCCGCCACATAGGCTGCGGCCGCCCAATTGGCGTTGGCCCGCGACAGGAAGCTCTGCACGGTCATGACCAGCAGGACCGGCAGGATGAAGGCGAGGAGCAGCCGCCACCGACGGTCGGCGACCAGCGACCGTCCGCGGACCAGCAGCATCACCAGCAGGGCGCCGAACAGCAGCGGCCCGAAGACGCCGAACTGGCTGCCCAGGAACGCCAGGGTCTCGCCGGGATTGAACAGGTTCGGGGCGTCGAGGTTGGCGTTCTCGCCCGTATGGCGGTAGCTGGCGAAGCCGTGCGACCAGTTCCAGGCCAGGTTCGGCAGATAGATCACCACCCCGACCAGGGTCGCGAGCCACGGGCCGGGGCGCCGCAGCAGGGGCCGGAGGCGGGCGTCCCAGGCCAGCGCCAGGACCATCGAGCCGATGAAGAAGACCATGGCGTACTTGGACAGCAGGCCAAGGCCGATCCAGACCCCCAACAGCAGCCACCAGCCCAGGCGGTCGCTTTCGCTCGCCCGGATGAAGGCGTGCAGGGCGTAGGCCCAGAACAGCAGCAGGAAGGCGTCCGTCGTCACCACCACCGACGACAGGGCGACGCCGGGCATGGTGACGTAGACCACCGCGCCCCACAGACCGGCGCGCGACGACACCAGCGCCCGCCCGGCCAGGAACAGGCCGATGGCGGCGGCGAAATGGCTGACCGCGGCGCCGACCCGCACCCACGGTTCGGCGTCGCCGCCGATGCCGGTGGTCAGGGCGATCACCCAGGCGATCATCGGCGGCTTGGAGAAATAGCCCCAGTCCAGATCCTTGCCCCAGGCCCAGTATTGGGCCTCGTCGAAGGACAGGTTGACGGGGGCGCCGAACAGTTCGGCCAGGCGCCACAGGGTCACGGCGCCGGCGATGAGGACGATCAGCGTCAGGTCCGAGGGACCACCGGCGGACGGGGCGTTGGAACGGGTGGTGTCAGCCATCTTCCAGGTGCAACAGTATGGATATGCCGAGGAGCGTGGTGATCAGGGCCGGGCTCCAGGCCGCCAGCCACAGCGGCAGGGTTCCCGACAGCCCCAGGGCGTAGGTGAGCTTGGAGAAGAAATAGACCAGGAAGCCCGTGCCGACGCCGCCGACCACGCGCAGGAAGCCGCGTCCCGACCGGGTGTTGGGACTGGCCGAGAAGACCGCCGCCATGAGGACCATGGCGCACAGCAGGGCGGGCGAGGCCAACAGGCTGTGCCAATACATGCGATGCTGATGGGCGGAGAACCCGGCGGCCTCGAAGAAGTCGATGAACCCCGGCAGTTCCCAGAAGGACAAGGTTTCGGGGCTGGCGAAGTTCTCCTGCACGCGCCCCAGCGTCAGCGAGGTGTCGAGGTCCAGCGTCTCGACGTGGCGGCTGGGGCGTCCCGGCTCCATCTCCCAGGCGTCGGCGAGGTGGAACTGACCGTCCGACAAGGTGCCGCGCGCGGCGTCGACGCGGCGCTCGAACCGCTCGTTGGCGCCCAGGAAGAAGAAGGTGATGTCGCGCATGCGCAGGATCAGCCCTTCCTGGCGGACATGGCCCGCCCGCACCACCACCTGGCCCGGATTGCCGTTCCCGGCGGCGGGCCGCGCCTCGCGAAGCCACAGGCCCCCCTCCGACAGGTCGAAGGTTCCCGCCTGATGGAGGATCAGGTCGTCCTCCATGCGTTCGTAGTTCTTGTAGAGGGCCGCCGACAGCGGATTGACGCCGACCACGTTGACGACGCCGATGGTGCCGACCACCAGCATGGCCGGGGCCAGCGCCTGCCAGATGGAGACGCCGACCGAGCGCATGATGACCAGTTCCTGGCCGCGCGTCAGGCGCCACATGGCGATCATGCCGCCGATCAGCACGGCGAAGGGCAGCACCTGATGGACCATGTTGGGCAGCTTGAGCAGCGCCATGGCGGCCAGCTCGGCGGCGGCGGTGCCCTCCTGACCGGCGGACCGGCGCATCAGCTCGATGAAGTCCAGCAGGAAGATCAGGCCCATGATGACCAGCAGCGTGCCCAGCAACGCCATCAGCACGTGCCGCCCGATATAGAGCGACAGCAGCGCATAGACGCGGGGCACGAAACGGGAGGCGGTGGAGGGCACGGGAAACCGGCTGGCTGTTGAGGAAAACGGGTCGATGCTGTTTATATCAGACCCCAGGCAAGGCACATAGGGCGGCCGCCCTTTCGACAACAGGAGTCTTCATGGTCCGTCTGACCCGCATCTACACCCGTGGCGGCGACAAGGGCAAGACCTCGTTGGGCACCGGCAAGCGCGTGGACAAGCACGACCCGCGGGTCGAGGCCTATGGAACCGTCGACGAGACCAACGCCGTCCTCGGCGTCGCGCGGCTGGAGACCGGCGCCGCGGACGAGGCCGACCTGGGCGACGGCCTGACCGCCGGGGCCATGATCCGGCGCATCCAGAACGACCTCTTCGACCTGGGCGCCGACCTCTGCACGCCGGAGCCGAAGGACGGCGCGGCGCCGGACTATCCGCCGCTGCGCGTCACCGAGTCCCAGGTCATCCGCCTGGAAACCGAGATCGACGCCATGAACGCGGCGCTGGACCCGCTCAATTCCTTCATCCTGCCGGGCGGCTGCCCCTTGGCGGCCCATCTGCACGTCGCCCGCGTCGTGGCCCGCCGGGCCGAGCGGCTGATCGCCGCCCTGGCCGAGGCGGAACCCCTCAATCCCCAGGCCCTGGCCTACATGAACCGCCTGTCGGACCATCTGTTCGTGCTGGCCCGCGCGGTGAACGCCCGGGCCGACGGGGACATCCTTTGGGTGCCCGGAGGAAACCGTTGACGGTTGACGCTTAGGTCAACTGTTGACGTTAACGTTAACGTCAGGTTCAATCACCCCCGCGCCGCGACGGGATCGATCCCGTCCGTTCAGCTAACGAACCCTGGGGACGTCCCCGGGGAGCATGCGTTGACTCCCGGACTTCGGGCCTATATGTTGCGGTGCAATAAGGGAGGATGCGCGGCTTCCGCCGTGCCTTCATCGGATTTCATCACGCTCGGAACAGGAAGAAAATGAAAGTTCTGGTCGCTGTAAAG
>CAZFRK010000196.1:0-6435 GCA_964521375.1 uncultured Rhodobacterales bacterium | reverse complement strand
CGGAACGCTGCGCATCGCCGCCGAGACCTACGAGGCGACGGCGACCCATGCCAGCGACCGCCTGACCGCCGCCGGCGACGATCTGGACGGGCGCGTGCGTTCCATCGAGACGGAGGCTGGGCGCGCCGCCGCCGCCATGGACGCCCTGGCCAAGAACATGGACGGCAAGACCGGCGTCCTTCAGGTCGCCGGGGAGAAGGTGACGGAGAACCTGCGCAAGGCGGGCAGCGAATTCGCCCGCCACACCGAGGCCATGCTGTCCGTCACCCGCGCCGCCGCCGATCAGGCGCGGGATCTGGAGATCGTCCGCGAACGGGTGGAACTGCAACAGTTCCTCAAGCGCACCTCCTACGCCGTGGAACGCCTCCAGGCCGCCGCCGTGGACATCACCCGTCTGTTCTCGCCGGCCATCGAGGACGACCTGTGGAAGCGGTTCTACAAGGGCGAACACAACGCCTTCCTGCGCCAGGCCGCCCGCAGCATCACCCGCTCGCAGGCGGCGGCGGTGCGCAAGCTGTTCGCCCAGAACTCCGAATTCCGCGACTACGCCAGCCGCTACATGGGCGAATACGAGGCGCTGATGAAGGCGGCCCGGCAGAACGAGCGGGCCGATGTCCTGACGGCGGTCTTCACCGCCTCCGACATGGGCCGCCTCTATACGGTCCTGGCCAAGAGCACGGGCCGCTCGACGATGGCTTGACGGCGGGGGGGTGTGTCGTGAGACGCACGGAAAAATTCCGCCTGTGATTGTCGTCACAGCGCCGGGTCCCGCTTTGAACCATGATCACCACAGGTCGCGAGAGCGAACCTTGAAAGGGATGGAATGCTCAGGGATGTGTTCGAGGTCGCGTTGCACAACGCGAAGGTTCGCGAGTTGGTCTACGACGGCGACCACCACCGAGACTTTCCCGACGAATGGAGCAACACCCATTTCATCGAGGTTCGGGCGATCGACGAATTGGATGCCCGCCGCAAGATCGAGGCGCGCTATCCGCGAGACCGCGGCTTCGTCATTGAAGCCGTGAAGAAGGCCTGACCGCCCCCGGCAGGCAAATCGACCGGGCGCCCCTGCATCCCCGACATCCCCCTGGGGCGCCCGGTCGGCCATCTTTCCAATCCGCTTAAAGGCGCCCGGTCCGGGGCGCCTTTCGCGTCTCTGGGGTCGCTGCCATTTCGGGTAAGCGATCCGTCGTCGTGGGCTTCCGTCGGATCAGGCCAGGCGCGCCAGCGCCCGTTCCAGATAGTCCACCCGGTCCTGTCCCCAGAACAGTTCATCGCCCAAGGCATAGGTCGGGGCACCGAAGACGCCGCGGTCGATGGCCTCGCGGGTGGCCTGGGCGCGCGTCGCCTCCACCTCGGGCCGTCGCGCCGCGGCGATCAGGGCGGCGCCGTCGAAGCCCCCGGCCTCGGCGCAGGACAGGCAGACCTCTTCGGCGGCCATGTCCTTATCCTCGGCCCAGAGCGCCCGCATCAGGGCGAAGGCCAGGGCGTCCACGTCGCCGTCGCCACCGGCCCCCTGGTCCTGGGCGGCGATGATCAGTCCGGCGGCCAGGGTGTCGTCGGTGGGGAAGGCGGACGGCTCCAGGACGATGGGCAGGCCGACATGGTCGGCGATGCGCGGCAACTCCATCAGGCGGTAGGCCCGCCGCTGGACGGGGCGCTGGGGCAGCGGCAGGCCCCCGGCGGCGGAGACGACCTCTCCCAGGCGTACCGGGCGATGACGGAGCAGGGCGCCGGTGCGTTCGATGGCGGCCAGCAGGCCGGGGTGACCCAGGTAGGTGAAGGGCGATAGGGGTGAGTAGAAGTAATCCACCGTACATTTCATGTGCGCGTCACCCTTTTTTTCTTGGCCTGTTCGGAAAGATGCGTTTCACTGTTGTGTAATGTGGCTGTCACCAATGTCCAGGAAACGCCCGTAGGCCGTTGAACTGGGCTGAGGATAGGTGCATTGGCGAAGACAAGGCAATGATCGCGCCGCGGTCCCGCGTATGCAACCATTGCTTTGGAGCGGTTGTTTTTACTTCGGGGCGTGGGATCGGACCATCCGACGGCGCCCCAGACCGGAAAGCCCCGGTCGTGCAATAAGAAACGGGAGAGTCCCCCATGCCCGCTGAACAGGCCGATACCCTTCACTCCCCGCATCTCGGCTGCACCATGTATGCCGTGCATATCTACAACAAGACCGTGCGGGAACAGGTCAAGGAAAACCAGCCCAGCCACATGCATTCGGAACGTTGGGCCGAAGAACAAATGCACGAGGTCTGCGCCGACACCGCCGATGAAGCCCGTCGCATCGCCGCCTCGCGCTTCCCCGAGGATGAAGGGTTCGTCATCACCAGCGTCAAGGCCGCAGGGTCCGCCTAAGGCGGGTCGCATGGCCTGAACCGCGTTCAGGTTCTGGCGCGGAGACGGGACGCACGCTAGGCTGTCTTCCTCAATAATACTCCGGAGGAAGCCCATGACCGCCGTTTCGTCCCTTCCCATCGTCCAGTCCGCGCGCCTGCCCGCCGCGCTCAAGGGGCGTCTGCGCATGCCCGTGGTCGCCGCGCCGATGTTCCTGATCTCCGGTCCGGAGCTGGTGATCGCCTGCTGCAAGGCGGGGATCGTCGGCTCCTTCCCGGCGCTCAACCCGCGCACGACCGAGGAACTGGACGCTTGGCTGACCCGCGTCAACGCGGCGCTGGGACCGGACGACGCGCCTTTCGCGGTCAACCTCATCGTGCACAAGTCCAACCCGCGCCTGGCCGAGGACCTGAAGGTCCTGGCCAAGCATCGGGTGCCCATCGTCATCACTTCCCTAGGGGCGGTGGTCGACGTGGTCGACGCGGTGCACGCCTATGGCGGCGTGGTGTTCCACGACATCATCGGACGGCGCCACGCCGAAAAGGCGGCGCAAGCGGGTGTCGACGGCCTGATCCTGGTGGCCGCCGGGGCCGGGGGCCATGCCGGGACCGTCAGCCCCTTCGCCCTCTTGTCCGAGGCGCGGGAGGTGTTCGACGGGCCGTTGCTGCTGGCCGGTGCCCTGTCCACCGGCGCGCATCTAGCGGCCGCCCGGGCCATGGGGGCGGACCTCTGCTACATGGGGACGCGCTTCATCGCCACCGAGGAATGCGCCGCCGACGCCGCCTATAAGGACATGGTGACGCAGGCCCGCGCCCAGGACATCGTCTATACCCCGGCGGTGTCGGGTGTCGCGGCGAACTTCCTGCGCCAGAGCCTGGAGGCCGCCGGTCTGGACCCCAAGGCCCTGCCCGAGGACCGCAAGCTCGATTTCGCGGAAAAGAGCGAGGCGCGCGCCTGGAAGACCATCTGGTCGGCGGGGCACGGCGTCGGGGCCATCCAGGACGCGCCGTCGGTCGCCGTGCTGGTGGAACGCCTGGAACGGGAATATCGGGCGGCCCTGGGGGGGCTTTGCGGCGGCTGAACCGTCGCCGCGGCCCGTAAGGCGCGGGTCCGGTTCGTCCGGACCCGTTCTCCTGAGCGTCCGTCCTCCTGTCCGTCCGCGGCTGGGCGGCGTCAGTCGATGGGCGTCAGCTCTTCCAGGGGCTTGTAGGCCTCGGTGCCTTCCAGGACGACGCCGTCGAATCCCAGGTCCATCAGTCCGGCGAAAGTCCGCCCGAGGATGGCGCGCCAGTCCTGATGCCAGAAATTGACGTCATAGAGGCCCGGCTCCTCGGGCACGGGGGCGCGGATCCAGTCCGGTTTTCCGACCCGCCACGCATCCTTCCAGTAATAGGCCGTGTCGCGGGCCTGGGCGATGTTCAGGCGGGCCAGGACCAAGCGCCGGGCGCCCAGCTTCTTATAGCGCAACTGGTGGACCTGCGCGGCGGTCAGGGGATCGCCGTGGCGATGGAAGGGCGATAGGGCGAGGATGTCGTAGTTGGTCGCCGTCAGGTCCAGGATCAGGTCTGCCTTGTCCGCGTAACCGGCCGAGCCGTCGAGGACCAGAATGTTGCGGGCTTCCGACAGGCGGGTGACGTTGTCGGGATTCTCGCCGAAGGGGCGCCCCACCGGGACCCGTTGCAGACCCTCCTGGACGGCGTCCGGGCCATCGGCGGCTAGGCTGTCGGCGTGGGCCACCACCTTGGCCGCCCGCGCCACGCGCCAGGCGTCGGCGGCGGCCTCGGGCGAGGCGCAATGGTCGACCGACAGCACCACCAGGGATTGCTCCTGGAGCATGGTCACGAAGGCTTCGGAGGCGGTCATGTCGGCCTTGCGGGCGACGCAGTACTGGTCGTTCATGACCACCCCGTCCAGGTGGCGCGCATAGCGGCGGACGGGAGATCCAACGGGCGAGACGGCGCGCCGCTTCTCCGCCGCCGTCGGATCGATCAGGGTTTCGATGGCGGCGTCGCGGCGGCCCTTGACGACCAGCCCCAGGCCCTCGCGCGTGGCGATCTGAAAGGTCGCGTCGCGGCCCTTGGCGTAGATCGACAGCGTGGCGATGATGTCGCGCAGGGCGTCCCGGTAGTTGGGCACGGCGGAGGTGAACTTGCGCTTGCTCTCCCCCTGGCCCTCGATCAGCGCGTCGGCGGCCTTGAGGGCGTCCAGGGCGCGCTGGCCCGCGTCCTGGGCGTGGCCGTTGGAGGGGGCGCCGACGGTCAACGCGGCGGCCAGGGCCAGGGCGAGCCCCAGGGCCGGGCCCTTGGCCGGAAGGGACGAGGCGCCGGAGCGGAGACGGACAAGCGGCAAGGGGGGCAAGACGGAGACCTCCGCGAACGCACGGTCTGGATGGACGCCCAGCCTAGCCGCCAAAGGGTAAACAAAGGCTCTACGACCCCACCGCGGTCCCTCCGCCGCGGCGATGCCGGAAAGCGTCGCGCGGCCTCAGGCGTCGCCGTCGTCGCCACGGTCCGGAGGAGGCAGTGGCGTCGACAGTTCCACATGGCGGCCCGTACGCAGGGAGTCGAAAAGCCCGGCGGCCACGGTACGCAGATTGTCCAGGTTGTGAAGGGTCGCCGAATCGGTCGGCGCGTCGGCCTGATAGCGGTAGTTGTTGTTGAACTTGCCCGGCAGGGCGTTCCAGATCGGCAGGCGGGACGGATCGCCGAGCAACGCCTCCAACTCGACGTGCGGGAACTCCTCGACCGTCAGCCTCAGCAGGTCCTTGGCGAGATCACGGTCCTTGATCTGGGTGAAGGCGGCGCTGACGGACGGCGGGCAGGCGCGCGCCGCCGTGCCGATGAGGCGCAGCATGAAATCGGGGCAGTTGATGGCGTTGTCCAGCTGATCGGGGGTCTGGAACAGGGCGAAGACCTCGTCCTCGAAGACCGGCGCCAGACGGCGCACCGTGGCTTCGGCCCCCGCTCCGGCGGCGCGCAGCGGGTCCAGGCTGGCGACATGGCGGGTCAGCAGCAGGTCGAAGACCCGCCGTTCTTCCTCCTGGGCGGCCTGAAGCTTGGCCGCCTGCTCCTCGGCGTCCTCTCCCGACGGCTGTCGCGCCAGCCGACCGGCACGCTGGACGCCGGTGATGGCTTCCGCGTAGGCCCGGGCGAAGCCGCGTGCCTGGGCGATGTCCTCGGCCTTCAGGCTGACCACGGTTTCCAGGTCCCGCGGTTCGGTGAAGAAGGTGATCAGGTCGTCCATGGCTTCCGCCTGACGGGTGCGCAGGCGGGCGTAGAGGGGAATGAGGCGGAACTGCCAGTCATGGCGCAAATGCGGCTTCAGGACGTTGTACAGTCCGCGTCCAGGGTAGTCGGCCCGGTAATCGTCGGCGTTGAAGCGCGGCGGGTCCTGGGTCAGGTCCCGCAGGCCGCTGACCAGGCGCCCGGCGACGCTCTTGCGGCGGGCCGCCTGCTCCTTCTTCCATTCCTTTTCGGCGGCCCGCGCCCGGCGGGTCGCGAACTCCAGCTCCAGGCGGTCGAAGAACAGCCGCGCCGCGCCGTAAAGATGGGCCTGCTCGACCTCGGCGAAGGTGCGACCGCAAGGGGCGATCGGTTCGTCGCGATCCTCGACGATCTCGCCGGTGTTCAGGTTCAGGAACAACTGGCTGAACTTCTTTTCGTGGCGCAGCTCCC
This sequence comes from uncultured Rhodobacterales bacterium, assembly GCA_964521375.1. Taxonomy (GTDB): domain Bacteria; phylum Pseudomonadota; class Alphaproteobacteria; order Rhodospirillales; family Rhodospirillaceae; genus CAZFRK01. The sequence continues at coordinate 418 of CAZFRK010000196.1, read as the reverse complement.
AGGCCGCCTTTTGCAGCAGCGGGACGATTTCCGGGCGATGGCGCAGAACCTCGTTGACCGTGTCCAGGCCCTGCAACTGGGCCAGCAGGCCCTCGTAGCCCGCCCGTCTCAGAAGGTCGCGCAGCAGGTCATAGGCGATCTGAACCTGTTCGCGAAGGCGGGGGACGCGCCGCTCGGCCCCCTTGGGCTGTTTGGCGCGTGGGGCGGAAGAAGCGGTCCTCGCCATGGTCAGGGGTCCAGGTTCAAGAGGGCGGGCGCGCGGTCGATGATCTCGGTCAGGATGCGTTCGGCCTGACGCTGGCGGCCCTGCATGCCGTCGTCGATCAGGTCCTGGTAGCGCGGGTCGTTCAGCAGGCGGTGGGTGTCGTAGAGGGTCTTGATCTCGCGCACGAAGACCTCCCGCGAGCCGAGCGGCAGG
>CAZFRK010000195.1:0-6449 GCA_964521375.1 uncultured Rhodobacterales bacterium | reverse complement strand
CGACCAGCAGGGCGGCCAGTTCCTGGGCCGTTTCGATGGCCGCGACCTCGCCGTCGTCCAGTTCTCCCCGCAGGCCGTCGATCAGCGCCAAGGCGTCGGTTCTGCGCTCGGGGGAGAGGGGCGGCTTCGCCGGGGCGACCGTGTCGGGGGACGCGTCCGGCGAAGCCGCGTCTGGCGCCTTGACGGCGTCTGGCGCCTCGGGCGCCACCGGCAGGTCGATGGTCACCCGGGTGCCCTCCCCGGGCAGGCTGTCGATGGTCAGGGTTCCGCCCATCAGGTCCATCAGCCGTTTGCTGAGCGACAGGCCCAGGCCCAGGCCGCCGTGGCGGCGGGTCGCCGTGTCGTCGGCCTGATAGGCGCCCTTGAACAGGCACGACAGGACGGCGGGCGTCATGCCGGGGCCGCTGTCGGCGACAGTCAGGCGCAGGCACGGACGCGGCGGGGCACGCCGGGCCTCGTCCGTCGCTTCCACTGGCGGCGGGATCATACGGGCCTCCAGGCCGACGTGACCGCTGTCGGCGAACTTGACGGCGTTGCCCAGGACATGGACCAGAACCTGCGACAGGCGGGCCTGGTCGCCGCGCACGGTTTCCGGCACCGTCGGGTCCCATTGGACGCGGAGGTCCAACCCTCTGGCATGGGCCTGGGCGCGCACGCCGTCGACGGCGCCTTCGACCACGGTCCGGGGCGCGAACAGACCGTTTTCCAGGACCACCGTTCCGGTCTCGATGGAGGTGAAGTCCAGAATCGCGTTGATGGTCCGCAGCAACTGCTGGGCCGAGGCGCCGATCTTGTCCAGATAGTCGCGCTGGGCCGGGGGCGGGTCGGCCCGTTGGGCCATGTAGCACAGGCCGATGATGCCGTTCATGGGCGTCCGCAACTCGTGGCTGACGTTGGCTAGGAAGCGCCCCTTGGCGCGGTCGGCCTCGACCGCCTCGCGGCGGGCGGCGTCGCTGTCCTCGGCCAGGGCCAGCAGGGCGGCGGCGTGCTGTTGTTGGCGCCGGGCGGCGCGCAGGATGACCAGGATCAGGAAGCCGGTGGCGAAGGTCACGGCGGGCAGTGTCAGCACCAGCATGTGGTAGACCCGCTGGTCCGCCGCCAAGACCGCCGTCGTCCGGTCGCTGTAGAGTTCGAAGACCGCGCTGACGCCGCCAAGCTCGTCCAGCACCGGAACGTAGGTGCTGACGATGACGCGTTCGTAGCGTTCGCCGGTTATGCCGATGAAGCGATCCCGGTAGCTCATCGAACTGTGGGGGACGCCCAGGCGGGCCGATTGGAAGCCTTCGGAACCGTATTTGTCCTCGCCGATCTGGCCGTGGTCGGTGGAATAGAGGGTGCGCCCGCCGAGGGAGAAGATCTTCACCTTCAGGACGTCGGTGCCCTTCATCACGGCGGCCAGTTGGCCGTCGATGGCGTAAGTGTCGGGGTGATGGCTCAGGGCGCCGGACGGCAACCTGTCGAGGTCGTCGACCATCGGCTTCAGGTCGGGCCACAGGCGGCGCGACAGGATGGTCGTCGTCGTCCGGTTCGCCTCCTGCGTGGCGTGGAGAATGCTGTCGCGGATCAGGCGGTCGGCGGTCCACACCGTCAGCGCATAGGTCGCGGCGATGACCAGGGCGGCGAACAGCGCCGTGACCCGCATCATGACCGTGTGGCTGAACCGTGTACCGTCGTTCTGGGAAGTGCCCATACCCGCCCCGTGGAAGCCTGTCGGTACAGCATCGGGTATTTCCGGGCCGAAAACACCTCGTCCAGTGGCACTATGCCGGGACTGGGTGCCGGAAAGCCAATCCGAAGGGCGGAAGGCGCCCGCTCTTGTCCGTTCGGAAGAGGGGGAAGGGCCGGCACCAGGAGGGGCATGGACCGGAAAGGGGATGATGAAACCTTCCGGACAGGTCGGGTGCCGGCCCTAGGGGACGAAGCGCGCGGCGGTGGGGAGGCATCCGTCGGCGCCGACGTCTCGCGTGACCGCCTAGCCCAGCGATCGACGGTAGACTGCCGGAGGCGACCTGAACGGAACCTGAAGGGCACGTTCAGGACCCGTTCATTGGCGCCGCCGCCTCAATGGCCGACGCGCGGCTCCTTTGGCCGGTTCCCCTGGCCCCGGCTTTGCGGCAGCATGGAGGGGCCGCCGCTCCGTCGGACATGCCCCCTGGAAGGACCCCATTGATGGCCGAGGATGCCCCCTATCCCCTGCGTCACCATTTTCGTCGTCAGGCCATACCGGTTCTCGCCGGGCTGTTGGCGGGATCGGTGCTCCTGTCGCTTTGGGGGGGGCGACGTCTTGTGGAAAGCGTGTACCTGGAACTGGCGCAGGAACGGGCCGACACCATCGGTCGCGTGGTCAGCGAACGGGCGCCCGAGGCCTGGAATCGTCTCGTTACCCTGAAAGCCGCCGACGCCGTGCCGAGCGCCCAGGCCGAGAACAACCTCAATGCCACCCTCGCGGACGTTCTGGCCTACAGCCGGGTGGAGCATCTGAAGATCTACGATGTCTCCGGTCGATTGCTCTTCAGTACGGAGGGCGGTGACCTTGGGGCGGTCGAGACCGGTCCGGCCATGCGGTCATTGATCGACGGTGATGGCCCGCAGGTGGTGCTCCAAGATGAAGGCGGCGAACTCCTTTACGAACTCTACGTCTGGTGGTTCGACCAGACCGGGGCACGGCGCCTGGTGATGGAACTCTACGAGCCGGTGGCCTATCTGGACGGACTGATTTGGGAGCACGTGGCCTATCAAATCCTGGTTCCCGTGGGGCTGGGACTGGCCCTGATCCTTCTGCTGTGGCGCATGGTGGAACGGGCGCAGCGCGACATCGACCACCGGACCAAGGCTTTGGCCGGGGTCCGCGACCGGCTGGCCCGTCTGGTCTCCGGCGAGGCGGTGGGCGCGGCACGGCGTGCCTTGGAAGAAGGGGGCATCTCCTCGCGCGTGGTCGACGTGACCCTCTATCACTCCGACGTCCGCAGCTTCACCGGCTATGCCGAGGAAACCCCGCCCCAGGAGGTGGTCGCCTTCCTGAACCGGGTAATGGAGGTTCAGATTCGGCAAATCCGCGCCTTCCGGGGCGATGTCGACAAGATGATCGGCGACGCGCTCCTGGCTGTCTTCGAGGGGCCGGACCGCGCCGACCGGGCGGTGGCCTGCGCCCAGGCCGTCCAAATGGCGTTGGCCGCCGAGGCGGACTTACCGCGCCGCCTGGGCATCGGCCTGCACGACGGCTTCGTCATTTCCGGGCTGGTCGGGCCGGAGGAACGCCAGGACTTCACGGTGATCGGCGACGCGGTGAACGTGTCGGCCCGCCTGTGCGGGCTGGCCACCGAGGGCGAGGTCGTCGCCGACACCCGGACCCTGGCCCGCGCCGGTCATCCGCTGGGTTTCGCCGACCCGGAGGACCTGCGGGTCAAGGGACGGCAGGAACCGCTCTACATCCGCCGTTGGCGGGCGGCGGGCGGCACGCGGTCCGGGGAGGCAATGGAAGCGGTGGCGGAGGGGGGCTAGCACGGAGACACGGGCGATCCCGGGCACGTCTGAACCTCGACCGTGACGTGGCTCAGGTGGGGCAGGGCGCGCAGCCTTTGGCGGTAGTGCTCCGGCGCCTGGGGGGCCGAGGTGACCAGCGAGACGATGGCCGCCCAATGGCCGGGGCCGACCTGCCACAGGTGAAGGTCGGCGACGCGGTTGTCGCCCTCGTCCTCGATCACCGCGCGGACGTCGCGTTCCAGGGCGCCGTCGGCGGCGCGGTCCAGCAGCACGGCGCCCGAGGTGACGGCCAGTCCCCAGGCCCATTTGCCGATGAGCAGGGCGCCGACCACGCCCATGAGCGGGTCGAGCCACCACCAGCCCAGGTATTTGCCGAACAGAAGCGCGGCGATGGCCAGCACCGAGGTGACGGCGTCGGCGATGACGTGCAGGTAGGCGGCGCGCAGGTTGTGGTCCTCGGCATGGCCGTGACCGTGTCCATGGTCGTGCGCGTGCCCGTGGTGGTCATACCCATGGTCATGGCCGTGCCCGTACCCATGGTCGTGCCCGTGCCCGCGCTCATGATCGTGACTGTGCCCACCGCCCAGGATGACCGCCGACGCCACGTTGACCGCCAGGCCCAGGGCGGCCACCCACAGGGCCTGGTCGAAGGCGATGGTCTGGACCGTCAGCATGCGTTCGCCGGACTCCCAGATCATGCCCAGGGCCACCAGTCCGAGGAATAGGGCGCTGGCGAAGGCCGCCAGGGACCCCACCTTGCCCGTGCCGAAGGTGTAGCGCGGGTCGTCGGCGTGCTTACGGGCATGATGATAGGCGAAGGCGGCGATCCCCAGGGCGGCGGCATGGGTCGACATATGGAAGCCGTCGGCCAGCAGGGCCATGGAGTTGGTCAAGGTGCCGACGGTGATCTCCGCGGCCATCATCGTCAGGGTCAGCAGGACCACCAGCCAGGTCCGCTTTTCGGCCCGGGCCTCGTCGCCGGTCTCGAAGCGATGGTCATGGCGCCAAGCGCCGATGTCTTGGGTATGCATCCGGTTCTCTCCACCGGGCGGGCGCGCGGCCGCCGTTGTCGTCCTCCACCCTATACGAAAGCCTCGGGTCTTGGCGACCGGCGGCGCGGTCCGGGGCCGGAGGTGGGGCGCGGCGGTCCCTCCGTCGCTCCTTGACGGGCGAAAGGCGTCATTCAGCGACGGTTCAGGCGGTCCGCGCCACTCTGCGGCCAGACAAGAACGCATCTGGAGGAAGACCCCATGTTCAAGCGAATGCTGGTCCTGTCGCTGATCGGCGTCTTGGCCGTCGGCGCCGCCGTCGCCGTCTGGGGCGGCCCGGCGACAGGCGGTCCCCTGGCCGCCGTGACGGCCATGCTGGGCGGTGGCGGAGATCACCACGAGGGACACGAGGGATGGGACGACGACCATGACGACGACTGACACGGGGACGTCGGGCATCCGTCTGATGCCGCGTCCGATCACCCTTTTGATGGGATGGCACGGCCTGTTCGCCGGGGCCTACACCATCGCCTTCGTGACCCAGGAGGGACCGGGGCGCCTGCATGAACTGGCGGGTTACATCACCGTCGGCCTTCTGGCCCTGCGCCTGGGCGTCGCCCTTCTCGTCGGCTCCAAGAGCCTGTGGGCCTTGCCCTGGGCGCCCGGCTCCCTGTGGCGGGGGTTCGCCCGCAAGCTGGCCCGCGACCCGATGGCGGCCCTGCGCGGTCGCACCCCCTTCGCCCCCCTGACCGGCGCGGCGGTGCTGGCCACCGTCACGCTGGCGGCGGCCAGTGGCCTCATGACCCTGCCGGTCCATGCCTTCGAGGATCTGCACGAAGGGGCGGCGTCCCTGACCTACCCCGCCCTGATCCTGCATCTGGCCGTGGTCGCCCTGCCGGTCCTTCTGCGAAAGCTTGGTGGCGAGGAACGCACGACCGCCAGGACGCCTTACCAAAAGGTAATGTGAGTTAACTTGGGTCCGTGGGGAAGTCGGCGCAGTCTACCTCCGTCTTTCGCGGAGGTCGTATGTACAAGTTCATCGCCCTTGCCCTGGCCGCCCTTCTGGCGGTGCTGTGGCACTCCCAGGTCGCCGGCATCATTCTCATGGTGGTGGTCCTGGCCGTGTTCCTGACCGTCATGTTCCAGGCCACCACCGATACGCCGCGAGGCGGATCTTGAGCGGCGCCCCGGAAAGCGGGCGCGCCGCCGCCGTGGCGGTGCGCTCGGTGCTGGAGGGCGTGCGCGGCCTGCTGCTCCGGTTCGTCCTGCCGCTGGTGGGATTCGGACTGACGCTGTGGGCCGTCGAGGCGGGCGCCGAAGCGATGGGTTATCATCAGGACGTGGTGAAGATGCTGCGGATGGCGGTGATTCCCCTTTATGTGTTGGTCGCCTTCCTGGCGTCGCGCAAGAAGAAGGACTGACCCGTTCCGACCGCTTCGTCTTCCCGTCGTCGCGACATAGGGAGACCGAGCCATGCCCGCGGACCGGGATTTCGTGACCGCCGCCGACTTGCGGCACCTCATGCAGAAACAGGATGAAGAGAAGCACCGCGCCCGCCTGGAGGCGGAGGAGCGGGCCAGGACCGTGCACGACCAGATGGTCGCCCGTTTTCGTCAGAGCCACCTGACGGAAACGGAAAAGCACGGTCTGCTGCTTCACTTCAAGGAAGCCGCCGCGCGCGGGGAAAAGGAACTGCTCGTCTGCCGTTTTCCCAGCGACGTCTGCACCGACGGCGGACGCGCCATCAACAACGCCCTGCCCGAATGGCCCGAGACGCTGGTCGGCAAGCCGCGCGATCTCTACGACCTGTGGGAAGAACACCTGCGGCCGCTCGGCTTCGCCCTGCGGGCGCGCATCCTTGAATTCCCGGGCGGCATGCCGGGGGACGCCGGGCTGTTCGTCAGTTGGACGGTGTAGGACTTAGAGCAAATCCCGAGCGGACGGAACGGTCCGCGACGACGCATTTGCTTTCAAGCC
>CAZFRK010000194.1:0-6469 GCA_964521375.1 uncultured Rhodobacterales bacterium | reverse complement strand
TCCGGTGCCAGCCGCGGCATCGGCCAGGCCACCGCCCTGCGGTTCATGCGCGAGGGGTGGCGGGTCATCACCTGCGCCCGGGGCGCCTTGCCCGACGGCCTGGAGCGCGACACCAACTGGCGCCATCACATCGAGGTCGACATCGCCGCCCGCGACGGGGCCGAGCTGCTGGTGCGCGAGGTCAAGGCCATTCTCGGCGGCGACCCGCTGGACGGGCTGGTCAACAACGCCGGGATTTCGCCCAAGACGCCGTTCAAGGAGCGCCTTGGTATCCTCAACGGCCCCATCGACGGCTGGCGCGACGTCTTCGAACTGAACTTCTTCGTCCCCCTGCGCCTGGCCCGCGGCTTCGCCGCCGACCTCCATAAGGCTCAGGGCGCCATCGTCAACGTCACCTCCATCGCCGGACATTACGTCCATCCCTTCGCCGGGTCGGCCTATTCGACCTCGAAGGCGGCGCTGTCGGGCCTGACCCGCGAGATGGCCGCCGAACTGGCCCAATTGAAGGTGCGCGTCAACGCCATCGCGCCCGGCGAGATCCAGACCGAGATGATCAGCCCCGAATACGAAGCCCTCATCCCCCGCATCCCGCTCGACCGCATGGGCACCCCCGAAGACGTCGCCGCGCTCGCCTTCCGCCTCTGCTCCGACGAGTTCGGCTACATCACCGGGACGGAGATTTTCGTCACCGGGGGGCAGCATTTGTATTGAGGGGATGGGGGGCTTTGGGGTGTGTTTGGAGGAGGCCTTTAGGGATGCCAGTCGGTTCGGCGTTCTGTAAGACGACGCCGATGCGGCCGAATTGGGACCAGGAGCGGACATTCGCTTTGTCTCAATGAACGTCCAGTCTGTGCCAATTTCGGACACTGCCAGCTCGGGTGCAGTTGCGTATGCGTTCACAATTCAAGCAGCAAGCCGTCCTAGGAAATGTGGGTACGGTGGCTGCCCCCGAAATGCGGTAAACTAGGATCGCTTTCGGACAAGGTTAAGGTGTGGTGATGGGGCCAACGCTGATTTTTGACAAGTCGGCCATTCATTCGTTTGCCGAGCGGGAGGCGGAATGGCTTACGAAGCTCTACAACATCAATCGCACCCCTCCACTGTTTATGGAGATCATGGCCGATCTCAAAAAGAAGCCTTCCAATCTGCAACTATCTGCGGATCAAGTCCAACGCTTGGCGAAGAAATTCAGCCCGATCAGTACCTATCAGAACATCCACCACAGCGAGATTTGGTACCATAACCTGTTGGGCGAACAGGTCCCCATGGACGGACGTGTGATGCTCGGTGGAGGAAAGCAAGTCACCTCAAGCGAAGGGAAGAAAGGCATACTGTTTGAGGAATCCCCCGAAGACAAAGCCATGCGGCGGTGGCGGGAAGGACGTTTCAACGACTTTGAGGAGGAGTTGGCCGACAGGTGGCGAGACTCGATCAAGGAAATCGATCTTACGAAGTTGAACCAAGCCTACAGTAAATCCAAGCCAAAGGGGCAGAAGCCGTTCTCTGATCTCGACCAATTGGCGATTGCTGTGGACCGAATGTGTGATGGTGGTGGCGGGCAATACCGGCTGCTCAAGAATGTGGTCGAGGGCTTGGTGCCGGGTGATGACAAGTTTGCTCAACGAGTTGTTCTCCGCTGGAAACTCCTTGGAAGAGCGCCCGTACGCCACTACGCCCCGTATGCCATCTACTGTTATGCCTTGAACACGTTCTTTGCGGTGGGGCTGGCAATGGGCATGCTCAGTACCAGAGCCTCAAACGTCATTGACCTACAGTACCTTTATTACCTTCCGTTCTGCCGCGTCTTCACGTCGGGCGACAAGTTCCATAAACAGGTTGCTCCGCTTTTCATGCAACCGAACCAAGTATTTGTCGGCCCTGAGAAACTCAAGGCCGATCTCAAGTTGATCGCCGACAAGTGGGATCAAACGGACAAATCGACAGGCACAGCGTTTTTCATCAAATACCCTTGGCGCGGAAAGGGCATGGTTTCCGAAGCCATCTGGGACAGGTGCGTCCCCAATTGGAGGGAATATGCAGACAGGCCAGAACCAGAGCCACGTACACCCGATGAAAACGCCAAGCTGATGGAAGAAATGCGGCCAATGATGGAAGCGATAGAGAAGGCTGGAAGAAAGCCTGGAGACGGCCCGATCAATGAGTGGGATGCGATGTTAAATCCAGACCCAGAGGATCATTCCTGATAGATCAGAGCCACTACGACCGCAGTGGGGTCAGTAACGGCCATCTACACCGTCACTTCCGAACGTCCACAATGAGGCGTAAAACCCTCACTCCACAGCAAACCTCAGCCTCACCCAGCCCTTATCCCCTTCACCTAAACCACACATGACACCCATCCGACCCGCCCGCGACCATGACGTTCCCCTGTTACCGGGGATTGAGCGCAATTCCGGGGGGATCTTCCGGCAGGTGCCGGGGTTGGCGTGGATCGCGGATGACGCGGTTCAGTCGGAGGAGCAGCATCGTGCCTTGATCGCGGATGGCCTCGCCCTGGTCGCGGAGGAGCAAGGGGCCGGCGTCGTGGGGTTCCTGAACGGAGCGGTCACGCCCGACGCCCTGCACCTCTGGCAACTGGCCGTTCATGGCGATTGGCAGAGGCGCGGCATCGGGCGAGCCTTGATCGAGGCGGCGGAGCGGCATGCCGCCGGTCTTGGGCTCTCCGCCCTGACCTTGACCACGTTCCGGGACGTGCCGTGGAACGAACCCTATTATCGCCGGCTTGGCTTCGTCACGCTCGACGGCGCGGATCTGGGTCCCCGCTTGCGCGCCGTCCTGGAGTCCGAGGGCCGCGCCGGGATGCCCCTGGCGCGACGGTGCGCCATGCGGAAACGTCTTTAGGCGGACTGCGGAGCACGTCCTCGTTATGGTGTTCTGGACGCTCTGCCTTCAAACCTCCGACTTCAAACCTCCGCTGGGGGACACCCTCCCCCAGACCTGCGAATTCCTTGATTTAAGATCATAAAGAGGGGTTCGGGGAGATATCCCCGAGCCGGTCCGGGCGGCAGCCCGGGTGCGATCTCCGCCCGTCCTGAGGTGCGCCGCAGCCTATCGGCGCGCTCGCCCTACGCCATGACCCTCCGGCCCACGGCATGGCGAGGCGGGCGCCAAAGCTTGGGTGCGGCTTGTGTTCGCGTTCCTTTTCCGTTCCAGATTTTGGGGTGAGTCCGGCGGCGTTTGCTCCTATAGTGGCGCCCATGATGGATGACCCGTTCGAATTGACCGACGACGAACCGCTTCCGCCGCCGCGCCCCCAGGGGCCGCCGCCGTGGTTGGAGGGGTTGAATCCCGAACAGACGCAGGCGGTGACGACCACCGAGGGGCCGGTGCTGGTCCTCTCCGGGGCCGGGACGGGCAAGACCCGCGTCCTGACCACCCGCCTGACCCACATCCTGGGGCTGGGGTTGGCGCCGCCGTGGGCCATCCTGGCCGTGACCTTCACCAACCGGGCGGCGCGCGAGATGCGCGAGCGCGTCGCCGCCATGGTCGGCCCGGCCTCCGATCAGGTGTGGCTGGGCACGTTTCATGCGCTGGGCGTGCGCATGCTGCGCCGTCACGGCGACGTGGTGGGCCTGCGCTCCAACTTCACCATCCTCGACAGCGACGACCAAAACCGTCTGCTCAAGCAGTTGATGGAAGAAAAGAGCATCGACGCCAAGAAATGGCCGCCCAACGTGGTCATGGGGGTGATCCAGCGGTTCAAGGACCGGGGCTGGACGCCCGACGACGTGCCCAAGCACGAAGGCGGCGACGTGGCCGGGGGGCAGGTCCTGGACCTCTACCGGGCCTATCAGGCGCGCCTGATGGAGCTGAACGCCTGCGACTTCGGCGATCTGCTGCTCCATTGCCTGACCATGTTCAAGAAAAGCCCGGAGGCTCTGGCGTCCTTTCAGAAGCAGTTCCGCTATATTCTGGTCGACGAATACCAGGATACGAACGTGGCCCAATACTTGTGGCTGCGCCTTCTGTCGGCCCAGCATAAGAACATCTGCTGCGTCGGCGACGACGACCAGTCGATCTATTCCTGGCGCGGGGCCGAGGTCGCCAACATCCTGCGCTTCGAACACGACTTTCCGGGCGCCGCCGTGGTCCGTCTGGAGCGCAATTATCGCTCGACGCCGACCATCCTGGGCGCCGCCTCGGGCCTTATCCGCAACAACACCGGTCGCCTGGGCAAGGATCTGCGGGCGGCGGCCGGCGACGATCCGGGCGAGAAGGTGCTGGTCTATGGCGTCTGGGACGGCGAGGCGGAGGCCCGCTGGGTGGTCGATCAGATCGAGGCCCTTCAGACGCGCGGGGAATCCTTACGCCAAATGGCCGTCCTGGTGCGCGCCGGGTTCCAGACCCGCGAGTTCGAGGAACGCCTCATCACCACCGGCGTGTCTTATCGCATCGTCGGCGGCTTGCGCTTCTACGAACGCCAGGAAATCCGCGACGCCGTGGCCTATCTGCGCCTGATCGAACAGCCCGAGGACAGTCTGGCCTTCGAACGCATCGTCAATACGCCGAAGCGCGGCCTGGGCGACGCCTCGCTCCAGGTGGTGCACATGGCCGCCCGCGCCCAGGGCATGAGCCTGTTCAACGCCGCCCGCACGGTGCTCGACACCGACGAATTGAAGCCCAAGGCGCGGTCGGCCCTGCGCGCCTTCGTCGAGGACATCGACCGCTGGCGGCAGTTGAAGGACGCCATGGACCCCGGCGAACTGGTCGCCTCCATCCTGGACGAAAGCGGCTATCTGGAGATGTGGAAGGCGTCCAAGGACCCCGCCGCGCCGGGCCGCGTCGAAAACCTGGAGGAATTGGTCGCCGCCCTGGAGGAATACGACTCCATCACCGAATTCCTGGAACATATCGCCCTGGTCATGGAGAACGAGAGCCGCGTCGCCGCCGACGGCGAGGCGGTCACCCTCATGACCCTGCACGCCGCCAAGGGGTTGGAGTTCGACACCGTCTTCCTGCCCGGCTGGGAGGAGGAGGTCTTCCCCAATCGCCGCGCCCTGGACGAAGGCGGCGTCAAGTCGCTGGAGGAGGAACGCCGCCTCGCCTACGTCGGCCTGACCCGCGCCCGCAAGCGCGTCTACGTCTCCTATGCCTCCAGCCGTCGGGTGTTCAACCAATGGCAACAGACGGCGCGGTCGCGCTTCATCAATGAAATCCCCGAGGCGCATAAGGAAGAGGACGGCGACGCGGGCCTGACCGCCGGATCGCGCGGCATGTCCGAATCCTGGTCTACCTGGGGCGGCACCTGGGGCAAGGGAAGCTGGCGGGGCGGCGGCACCGGCTGGGCCGAACGCAAACGGAAGTTCGCCGAAAAGGAAGGCCTGTCCTGGAAGGTCGGCAAGCGCGACGACGATGGCTCGGCGGTCACGTTGGGCGAGCGGGTATTTCACCAGAAGTTCGGCTATGGTGAGGTGGTGGAGATCGAGGGCGACAAGCTGACCGTCGCCTTCGACAAGGCAGGGCACAAGAAGGTCGTCGCGGGCTTCGTCAAGAAGGCCGACGACGTCTGATGCCGCCCGCCTCATGACCTGACCCTTCGGGGCGTTTCATGGCGAGGCGGTGACGCTCAAGCGCCGCGCGGGCTTAACCGGGCAGCCCGGCGCGCCGCGCAAGTCTCTTCAGCGGCTGCCCGGTGCGAGGGAGCCTTTGGGGCGCGCCATGGAAGAACTTCTGGGGCACGGTCTGACCGAGCGCGAAGCGCGCCGCCAACGTCTTGTCGCGGCGATCGCGCTGGGCGTCGGCGTGGTCATCAGCGCCGCCTTCGCCGCCTTCGACCTTCTCGTCACCGGCTACCTGCCCGACGCCATCGCCGAAGCGGTGGGCGCCGTGGTCCTGTCCGTCGCCCTGGTCCAGTTGATGCGCGGCGGCCAGACGGTCCTGGCCCAGCATGCCGTGGTCCTGATCATCACCGTCATGGTCCTGGTGGCCGTCAACAGCGGCCGCCTGGAGCACGCGATCCTGGTCTGGCCGCTGGTCGTTCCCGCCATTTCCTTCCTGGTCCTGGGGCCGCGCGTGGGGTGGCTCTACGTGGCGGTGGTCGCCGCCGGGGTCGGGGTCATCATCGCCGGGCGCCCCGACCTGATGAACATGGTGGCGGTGGCCAACGCCGGAGGCGCCTTCATCGTCGTCATCCTGCTCAGCCTGTGGTTCTCCATCGCCGGGGAAAGCGCCAGCCGCGCCTTGCGGCGGGCGGTGGAGGTCGACACCCTGACCGGCCTGCTCAATCGCGTCAGCCTGCGCCGCCGCTACGATGCCCTGCGCCCCGCCCAGGAGGCCCGCGGGCGGCCCCTCGGCCTTCTGTTGCTGAGTATCGACGGGGTGCGGAACGACGTCGACATCCTGGTCGTCGCCGACGCGCTGCGGCAGGCGGCGGCGGAGGATTGCCCCATCGCCAGGGTCGGCGACGGCACCTTCGTGCGCCAGCGGGGAATGGAGCGCTGCCGCGACG
>CAZFRK010000193.1:0-6471 GCA_964521375.1 uncultured Rhodobacterales bacterium | reverse complement strand
CGGCCCGCTCGCCGGGCCGTCCGACCGTGCCCCCGCCGCCGGGGCAGCGGGCATGGGCGGGGCATAGGGCGTCGCCGCCGCGACGTAGCGGGGCGCGGGCGTCGCGGCGGAGGCGGCGGGCGCCATCCGGTCGTCCAGCGGCGCCACATGGCCGTCGGCGGCGGCCCGCGCGGCGCGCTCGTAAGGCTCGGGAAAATAGGTTCCCTTGTCGGTCCGCGCCCATTCCGGCGGACGCGACCACGGCGGCTCGTAGGCGGCGGCGGTCTGATCCTGGGCGACGGCGCCCGCCGCGCCGGTGACGACGAAGGCCAGTCCCAGACCGGCCAGCCAAAGACGCGCCATCAGCACCCCCGCGCGACGAAGAATGGATTGAGGAACTTGTCCGCCGCCTTGCCGTAGAGGAACGGTCCGCCGTCGAGCAGCGTCAGCTCGCCGCCCGCCGCCCGCAGGACGGCATGGGCGGCGGCGGTGTCCCATTCGCAGGTCGGCCCCAGGCGCGGATAGAGGTCGGCGGCGCCTTCGGCCAGACGGCAGAACTTGAGCGACGACCCGGCGTTGGTCATGGAGGCGACCTTGACGTCCTTCAGGAAGTCCTGGAGCGCCTCCGAGGTGGCGTGCGACCGGCTGGCCAGGACCACCACGCCCTCCGCCCCCGGAGACCGCGCGTGGATCGGCTCGCGCCCGGCGCCCGCGTCACGCCAGGCGGTGCCCGTCTCGCCGTCCATCCAGCCGACGTAGAGGGTGCCCAGCGCCGGGGCCAGGACCAGCCCAAGGACCGGGCGGCGATCGGCGATCAGCCCGATGTTGACCGTGAACTCGCCGTTGCGCTTGATGAATTCCTTGGTGCCGTCCAGCGGGTCGACCAGCCAGAAGGGACCGGCGCCGATGTCGGGGATGTCCCCGGCGGCGGCCGCTTCCTCGGCGACGATGGGGATGTCGGGCGTCAGGCGCTTCAAGTCGGCGACGATGATGTCCTCGCCCGCCTGGTCGGCGGCGGTGACGGGCGACTTGTCGTCCTTGGTGTGGACCGCGAAGTCGCTGTCGTAGACCTCCATGACGGCGGCTCCGGCGCGGCGCGTGGTGTCCACCAGGGAGTCGGCCAGGGACTTGAGGTCGGGAAGGGTGTCGGTGCTCACGCGGCGTCCTTTGCTTTGGCGTCCTGGATGGCGCGCCAGATCACCTGCGGCGTCGCCGGCATATCGATATGCCGGATACCCAGAGGCCGCAAGGCATCGACGACGGCGTTCAGGGCCGCCGGGGTAGCGCCGATGGTTCCCGCCTCGCCCGCGCCCTTGACCCCCAGCAGGTTGGTGGCGCAGGGGATCTCGACCGTCGAGAAGTCGACATGGGGCAGGGTGTCGGCGCGCGGCATGGCGTAATCCATCATCGTGCCAGTCAGAAGCTGGCCCGAGTCGGCGTCGTAGACGCATTCCTCGTACAGCGCCTGCCCGACGCCCTGGGCCACGCCGCCGACGATCTGGCCGCGCAGCAGCAGCGGATTGATGACCACGCCGACGTCGTCGACCACGGTGTAGCTTAGGATGGCGTGTTCGCCGGTGTCCGGATCGATCTCGATCTCGCACAGGTGGCAGCCGTTGGGGAAGGTCCCGGCGGGCGGCTTCCAGGCGCCGCTTTCCGTCAGCCCCGGCGCCTCGCCCTCGGACAAGTGGTCGGGCGCGAAGGCGGCGCGGGCCACCTCCTCGATGGACACATGGCGGTTGCCGACGGCGAAGCGCCCCTCGGCGAAGGTCACATCGTCCTCCGCCGCCTGGAGCAGGCGGGCGGCGACGCCCTTGCCGCGCGCGATCACCTTGTCGATGGCCAGACTGAGCGACGCCCCGCCGACCGGCAGGGACCGCGACCCGCCGGTGCCCTTGCCGGTGGGGACGATCTCGGTATCGCCCTGGATGACCTTCACCCGTTCCAGGGGGATGCCCAGTTCGGAGGCCACCATCTGGCCGTAGGCCGTTTCGTGGCCCTGCCCGGTGGACTGGCTGCCGATCAGGACGGTGGCGCCGCCGTCCTCGCCCAGCTTGAGGATGGCCGTTTCGTCGCCGCCGCCTCCGGCGACCTCCACGTAATAGGACAGGCCCAGGCCGCGCAGCTTGCCGCGCCCCGCCGACTCCGCCCGCCGCGCCTCGAAGCCGTCCCAGTCGCCGCGCTTCAGGGCCTCGCCCAGGACCCGGGCGTAGTCCCCGGAATCATACGTCTTGCCGAGAACCGTGGTGTAGGGCATGGCCTCGGTCGGGATGAAGTTGCGACGGCGGATCTCGTCGCGCGACAGGCCCAGGTCGTGGGCCGCGCAATCGACCAGCCGCTCGATCAGATAGGCCGCCTCGGGCCGCCCGGCCCCGCGATAGGCGTCCACCGGGGCGGTATTGGTGACCATCACCCGCACGCGGGCGAAGGCGACCGGAATGTCGTAGACGCCCGACAGCATGCCGGTGCCCGCCATGGTCGGCACGAAGCCCCCCATCTGCGAGGCATAGGCGCCGATGTTGGCCAGGGTCTCGACCCGCAGGCCGAGGAATCGCCCGCTCTCGTCCAGCGCCAGCTCGGCATGGCTCAGATGGTCGCGGCCATGGGTGTCGGCCAGGAAGCCTTCCGAGCGATCAGCGATCCACTTCACCGGGCGCCCCAGCTTACGGGCCGCGTAGCAGACCAGCGCGTGCTCGGAGAAGAGGAACAGCCGCATGCCGAAACCGCCGCCGACATCCGGCGCGATGACGTGCATCTTGGCGTCGTCGTCGAACTTCAGGACCGACTTCAGGTAGCCGCGCAGCGTGTGGCTGCCCTGGCTGCCGGTGATCAAGGTGTATTTGTCCGCCGCCGCGTCGAAGTCGCCGATGCAGCCGCGCGGCTCCAAGGGCGTCGGGGCCAGGCGCTGGTTGACCAGATCGACGCGGGCCACGTGGGCGGCCTTGGCGAAGGCGGCGTCGGTCGCCGCCGCGTCGCCCATCTCGAAGCGCAGGAGCTGGTTGCGCGGCGCCTCGGGCCAGAGCTGGGGCGCCCCCTCGGCGTAGGCGTCGCGGGCGCCGGTCACATGGTCCAGGGGCTCGGCGTCGATCATCACCATCTCGGCGGCGTCGCGGGCCTGATCCAGCGTCTCGGCGACGATGAAGGCCACCGGCTCGCCGACGAAGCGCAGGCGGTCGCGGGCAAGGACGGGATGCGGCGGCGCGGGCATGACGTTGCCGTCCGGGTCCTTGGGACGGACCACCACGGGCTGGTCGCCCAGGCCGTCGCCGTCCAGGTCGGCGCAGGTATAGACGGCCAGGACGCCCGGCGCGGCCTTGGCGGCGGTGACGTCGAGGCCGGTCAGGTCGGCGTGCGGATAGGGGCTGCGCAGGACATACCCCACCGCCTGCCCCGGAAGGGTGAAGTCCGCCGTATAGCGCCCGGTCCCGGTCAGGAACCTCTGATCCTCGACGCGCCGGATGGCTTGCCCCGTGCCGAACCGTCCCATCTCCGCAGCCTCCCGTCCGGGTTATTGATTGATCAGGTGACGATAAACAAGGCGCCGCGCAAGTCCAAGCCCCGGTCCACGGCGCCGTCCCGCGTCGTCCGGCGCCCCGGCGCGCCCGAAAATTGAGAATGCGTTACATTTCCCCCAAATCCACCTTTTCACCATTGCGCCTATACCCACCGAACCGGCAAGACTTGCCTAGCTCAAAGGTCATAGGTCAGGATTACATCATGTCTTCGGTCCTTCAAATTCTGTTCGGGCTTCTGGTCCTCGGCCTGCCGATGATCATGGCGGGGGCCCTGGTCCTGACCCTGGCCACCTCCGTCGCCCTGGTGCCCCTGGTCATGCCGCTGACCTGCCTTCTCGTCGTCGGCGCGGTCGGCGTGTCGTGGCTGCGGCGGCGGCGCAACCGGCAGGACGGCCATGTCGCCTGAAAGGATCGCCCTGAAGACTGACGCCAGACTGACGAGACACCCATGAAAAAAGCCGGCCCCGAAGGTGCCGGCTTTTTCGTGCGCGCCTTTCGGCCCGCCGGGCGCAGGCGATGGCCCGGACGACGGCGCTATTCGGTCTTGCCCATGGTCAGCATGACGATCAGGACCAGCATGCTGAAGGTCAGGAAGATGGCCAGATAGATGATCCAGCCCATGATGTCCGCCCAGGCGCCGACATAGATGCCGACGTAGACCAGCAGGCCGACCACACCGACCAGCGCCACGCCAAGGGTCTTCCCGGTGCCCGCCCAGGGGGCCGAGTCGACCGGCGCGGCGGCACCACCCGCGGCGGGCGCCGCGGCCTTGGGCGCCGGCGCGGGCATGTGCTTCGAGGCGTGGGCGATCACGAAGAAACCGGCCAGGACCAACAGCACACAGCCCAGCAGGAGCACCAGCGACACCACGGACGCCGTCTGCGACACGACCGCGGAGGCGTAAAGGAGAACGAAGGCGAGCACGGCCAGGGCGATGCCACCAATCCAGTGTTTCATTCGACTATTCCTCTCTCCGGCGGGACCTCGACGTCCCGAATCGGGTGCGGACCTTTGCATAAACCTCATGTTTCGCGCAACGCCGTCGCGCATTAAATAACCATGCAAAATATGTAAGATTAGCGCCTCCGAGGGGTCCGTGCCGCCGCCGCGCGCACGCCGGACACCGCCGCCGATCGGCGCGGCGCCCCCTTTGTTACATCCAAAGTCGTATGGCAAAGGCACATGGGCGGCGGGGAATAGGCCTTCCGTCAGGCTATCCAGGTCCCGCCGCACGGCCTAGAGTACGGATCGAGATCGCACCCAACTGGGGGCAGTCGGGGGGCGTCTCGACCCTCTCTCCGCGCCACGGGCTTTCGCCCCGGCACGGTTCTCTCTCCGGCGGCGGGTCCTTCTGGTCCCGCCGTCTCCCCATCCGCCCCCTCCCATTCAACCCGCCAAACCCGACCGCCCGCCCGCTCCGACCGGACGATCCCGCGGCCGGCCAAAAGGACCTGTCGGGGCCGTATCTTGACTTTGGGCGCCCCGCCCCGCATCGTGCGCCTGCCTGCCGCGACAACCGCAGACCGACCAGACAATGCCCGCCGCACTCAAGGAATTCCTGAAGATCATCCTGGGGGCGGGCCGCGATCTGGCGCCGATCATCGCCGTCATCGCCTTCTTCCAGATCATCGTCCTGCGCCAGCCGTTCCCGGATCTGGCCGACGTGGTGGCCGGGCTCGTCCTGGTGCTTCTGGGTCTGGCGCTGTTCATCCAGGGCCTGGAGATGGGCCTGTTCCCCATCGGCGAGACCATGGCCCGCCTGATGGCCCGCAAGGGCAGCCTGGTGGCCCTGCTGGCCTTCGCCTTCGCGCTCGGCTTCGGGACCACCGTCGCCGAACCGGCGCTGATCGCGGTGGCGGGCGAGGCGGCGGCGGCGGCGGTGGAGGCCGGACTGGTCGCCGACGACGACGGGGCGCGGGCGGCCTACGCCGACGGCCTGCGCCTGACCGTGGCCCTGTCGGTGGGCGTCGCCATCGTGCTGGGCGTGTTCCGCATCCTGGTCGGCTGGCCGGTGCAATGGTTCATCATCGCGGGCTATGTGATCGTCGTCGTCCTGACCTTCTTCGCCCCGGAAAGCATCGTCGGGGTGGCTTATGATTCGGGCGGCGTCACCACCTCGACCATCACGGTGCCGCTGGTCACGGCCCTGGGCGTCGGACTGGCGTCCTCCATCGAGGGGCGCAATCCCATGATCGACGGCTTCGGGCTGATCGCCTTCGCCAGCCTGACGCCGATGATCTTCGTCATGGTCTACGGCATGGTGATGGCATGATCGGATGGCTCGTCACCCTGGCCGAGACCCTGGGACAGACCGTTTTCGACGTTCTGCCCATCATCGCCATCCTGGCCGGGTTCCAGATTTTCGTGGTGCGCCGCCGGGTGCCCAACCTGGGCCGGGTGGCCATGGGCTTCGTCTACGTGCTGCTGGGCCTGACCCTGTTCCTGGTCGGCCTGGAAAAGGCGCTGTTCCCGCTCGGTCGCATCATGGCCGAGCAGTTGACCGCGCCGTCCTTCACCGGCGCCCTGGCCGACGGCGTGGTGCGGTGGACGGATTACCTGTGGGTCTACGCCTTCGCCGCCGCCATCGGCTTTTCCACCACCATCGCCGAGCCGTCGCTGATCGCCGTCGGCCTGAAGGCCGAGGAAGTCTCGGGCGGCGCCATCCAGGCCACGGGCCTGCGTATCGCCGTGGCGGTGGGCGTGGCCGTCGGCGTATCGCTGGGCACCCTGCGCATCGTCGAGGGCATCCCGCTGCACCATCTGATCATGGCCGGATACGCCGTGGTGATCGTGCAGACGCTGGCCGCCCCGCGCGCCATCATTCCCCTGGCCTACGATTCGGGCGGCGTCACCACCTCCACCGTCACCGTGCCGCTGGTGGCGGCGCTGGGCCTGGGGCTGGCGACGGCCATTCCGGGCCGCTCCCCCCTGCTCGACGGCTTCGGCCTGATCGCCCTGGCCAGCCTGTTTCCCATGA
>CAZFRK010000192.1:0-6472 GCA_964521375.1 uncultured Rhodobacterales bacterium | reverse complement strand
TGACAACTACCGTTACTTTGACGACAATAATCAGCATTCACCCGATGGACAAATGGAGTACCGGGCCATGACAGAAGAGCTTGGGCGCGAGGACCTGTCCCATGAGGACCGACTTAGGTTGGCAAGCCGCGTCGTGGCCGCCTATGTGGGCCATAATTCCCTGCCCGGCCATCAACTGCCGGAGTTGATTCAATCGATTTATGACGCTTTTTCGACGCCGGGAGCGCCCCCGGTCGCGGTGAACGAACCTCAGAAGCCCGCCGTGGCGATCAAAAAATCGGTCACCCCCGATTACTTGATCTGCCTTGAAGACGGCAAGAAATTAAAGATGCTGAAGCGCCATCTACGCAGCACCTACGGCATGACGCCGGAGGACTACCGGGCCAAATGGGGGCTGCCCCTGGACTATCCCATGGTCGCCCCGAACTATGCCGCGCAACGATCGGCCTTCGCCAAGGAGATCGGCCTCGGTCGCAAGCCGTCCGACAACGGCAAGGCCGCCGTGCCCCGCCGTCGCCGCAAGGCTCTCTGAGGCGCCTTGAGGACCTGCGGGTCGCCCACCCTGCCCCGGCGTGTCGCCCCGGGGTTCGATCACAGGCCGTGCCAGCGGCCCTTCGGCGGTTCATCGCGCCGTTTCTTCTCGACGATGGCGCGCAGCTTGCGGATAGCCGCCTGCTGCATGGAGTATTCGGTGTAGGTGGCCGGGCAGACGACCACCACTTCGGTATTGCTGGCGACGTGCAGGGCGGCGACCCGGGCCGACCGACCGTAGGCCCGGATCTCGAACAGGACCTCTCCCAAGTCCTCCGCCATATGCCGTCCCCGTGGGGACTCACAGCTCTCCGTCGACCATCTTGACGATGCCGGAGAAGTCGAGTCCGCCGTTGCCCTTGTTGCTGAACATTTGATACAGGCTCTCGGCGGCGGCGCCAAGGGGCGTCGAGGCCCCGGCGGCGGCGGCGGCGTCCTGGGCCAGCTTCAGGTCCTTGAGCATCATGTCGGCGGCGAACCCCGGCACGTAGTCGCGGTTGGACGGCGCCGTCGGCACCGGCCCCGGAACCGGGCAATAGGAGGTCATCGCCCAGCACTGACCCGACGCCTTGGAACTGATGTCGAACAGCTTCTGGGCGTCGAGCCCCAGGCGCTTGGCCAGCATGAAGGCTTCGGACACGCCGATCATGGAAATGCCGAGCAGCATGTTGTTGCAGATCTTGGCCGCCTGCCCGTTGCCCGCGCCACCGGCATGGACGATGGTCTTGCCCATCTTTTCCAGGATCGGCTGGGCCTTGGCGAAGGCCTCCTCCGGACCGCCGACCATGAAGGTCAGGGCGGCGTTCTCGGCCCCGGCGACGCCACCGGACACGGGCGCGTCCACCATCAGCATCCCGGCCTCGACGGCGGCGGCGGCGACGGTGCGCGCGCTGTCCACGTCGATGGTCGAGCAGTCGATGATCAGCGTCCCCTTCCCGGCGACGGAGAAGACGCCCTCGTCGCTCATGTAGACGCCCTTGACGTGCGCGCCCGCAGGCAGCATCGACACCACGACCTCGACGCCGGTCGCCGCCTCGGCCACCGTCGCGGCGGCGGCGCAGCCCGCGGCGACAGCCTTTTCAACCGCCGACTGGCTGAGGTCGAACGCCTTGACCGCATGCCCCGCCTTGGCGAGGTTGGCGGCCATGGGGCCACCCATGTTGCCCAGACCGATGAACCCGATGTTGGACATGAATTCCTCCCGTTCAGATGTTTATCTGTCGTTGTTCAGGATTTAGATGACGCTCTTGGGGCGCCACCGGGGCGTCAGAACGTCAGGTCGCCGCCCTCCAGCGGAGCGAAGAACCCATCGACGGTGTCCCCCGCGATGGCGGAGATATCCGCCGGGTCCCACTTGGGGGCGTTGTCCTTGTCGATGATGATGGCCCGCACGCCTTCGGCGAAATCGCCCGTATGGGCCAGACGTGTGGAGACCCGGAATTCCGTCCGCATGCAGCGGTCGAAATCCAACTGAGTGCCGATCTGCATCTGACGGAAGGCGACCTTGGTAGCGGTCGGCGACTTCCCGGCGATGGCCTCCAGCTGCTTGACCGCCCAGTCGGAGCCGTCGGCCGTCAGGGCCTCGACGATTTCCTCGACCGAACCGCCACCGAAGCAGCGGTCGATCTGCTCCGCCTGACGCTCGATGGGGGCCGCTCCCGGCTCCTCGTGGAACATGTCGAGGATGCAGGTCACGGCGGTCTGCATTTCGTCGGCGTTCCCGCGATCGCTTTCGGCCTTGGACAGGGCCTGAAGCAGTTCGTCGCGGCGGGCCGAGGGAACATAGTGGGTCGCCAGCCCGGTGTGATAGCAGTCCGCCGCCTTCAGGCGGGCCCCTGTCAGGGCCAGATACATGCCGATCTTGCCCGGCAGGCGCGGCAGGAAATAGGTTCCGCCGACATCGGGCAGCAGGCCGATCCCGGTCTCCGGCATGGCGAAGACCGTGCGTTCCGTGGCGACCCGGTGCGACCCATGGATGGAGACGCCGACGCCGCCGCCCATGGTGATGCCGTCCATCAGGGCGATGAACGGCTTGGCGTAGGTCTTGATCAGGCGGTTGAGGCGGTACTCGTCGCCGAAGAACGCCCGGATGTAGGTGTCCTCGGCGTCCCGGTTGGCTTCCCACAGGCGGCGGATGTCGCCACCGGCGCAGAACGCCTTTTCCCCCGCCCCTTCGATCACGACGCAATGAACCGCGTCGTCCGCCGCCCAGGCTTCAAGCTGGCGGTGCGTCTCGCGGATCTTGTCCAGGGTCAGGGCGTTCAGGGCCTTGGGACGATTCAACAGAATCCGCCCCACCCCGGCCTCGACCGCGAAAACCACCTCGGGCTCGACCGCCTCTGCGTTCATTCCGTAGTCCTCCTCTCCGCGCCCCGCCTCAGCCCAGCATCTTGCGGGCGATGATCAGGCGCATGATCTCGTTGGTTCCTTCGAGAATCTGGTGAACCCGCAGATCGCGGAGCAGACGCTCGACAGGGTATTCGCGGATGTAACCATAGCCGCCATGAAGCTGCAGCGCATCATTGCAGACCTGGAAGCCGGTATCGGTCGCCAGTCGCTTGGCCATGGCGCACAGCTTGGTGGCGTCGGGGTCCTTGGCGTCCAGGGCCGAGGCGGCGCGATGGAGCAGCAGGCGGGCCGCGGCCAGCTCGGTTTCCATGTCGGCCAGCCGGAACTGAAGGGCCTGGAACTCGGCCAGGGGCTTGCCGAACTGCTTGCGCTCCTTGGTGTAGTCCAGCGCGTGCGCCAGGGCGGCCCGCGCCCCGCCCAACGAGCAGGCACCGATGTTCAGACGCCCGCCGTCCAGGCCCATCATGGCGATCTTGAAGCCGTCCCCTTCCTCGCCCAGACGGTTGGCGACGGGCACGCGGCATTCCTCGAAGATCACCGCCGAGGTCGGCTGGCTGTGCCAGCCCAGCTTCTCTTCCTGCTTGCCGAACGACAGGCCCGGCGTTTCCTTGGGGACGATCAGGGTCGAAATGCCCTTGGGTCCGTCGCCGCCGGTGCGGCACATGACCACATAGACGTCGGAGCGACCGCCGCCCGAAATGAAGGCCTTGGAGCCGGTCAGGATGTAGTGGTCACCGTCGCGCACCGCCTTGGTCTTGAGACTCGCCGCGTCCGAACCGGCGCCCGGTTCGGTCAGGCAATAGCTGGCGAAATGCTCCATGGAGCAGAGCGCGGGCAGGAACGCCTGCCGCTGAGCGTCCGACCCGAAACGGTCGATCATCCAGGCGGCCATGTTGTGAATGGAGATATAGGCCGCCGTCGACGGACAGGCCGCCGCCAGTTCCTCGAAGATGATCGCCGCGTCCAGCCGCGACAGGCCTGAACCGCCGACGTCGTCGCCGACATAGATCCCGGCGAAGCCCAGTTCCGCGGCCGCGCGCAACGTCTCTTCCGGAAAGACGTGATCCTCGTCCCACTGCTTGGCGCGGGGCGCCATCTCGTTCTGGGCGAAGCTGCGCGCGGCATCCTGGAACGCGCGCTGATCTTCCGTCATCTGGAAATCCATCGTTCCTCCCTTGGCCCCCTCCGGGGACTCCTCCATGGGGCTGTCCGCCGCCCCTTTTGGAATTGCATACAAGAAATTTGGGGTTCCATACAAGCCCTTCGCCCACGAAATCACAAACAACATCAATAAATCGGACTACTAATATATATTACACCATGCCTTGCCGTTTTTCTTGACTCCCGCCATGCGCGGCGTAAGGTGCGGGCAAAAATGTCCCAATGCGAAGGAGCAAGACGATGGATTTTAAGAGCACCCGCCCGGAAACCCTGGCCCTGCATGGCGGTTCCTACCGCGCCGATCCGGCGACGGAGTCCGTGGCCGTGCCGATCTATCAGACGACCTCCTACGAGTTCCCCAATGCAGAGGCGGCGGCCAACCGCTTCGCCCTGTCGGAACTGGGCAACATCTATACCCGCATCACCAACCCCACGTCCGACGCCCTGGAACAGCGCGTCGCGGCCCTGGAAGGCGGCGCCGCCGCCCTGGCCGTGGCGTCCGGTCAGGCCGCCTCCACCTTCTGCATCCTCAATTTGTGCAAGGCGGGCGACAATTTCGTCACCTCGACCAACCTCTATGGCGGCACCTGGACCCTTTTCGCCGTCACCCTGAAGCAGATGGGCATCGAGGCGCGCTTCGTCGATCCCGCCGACCCGGAAGCCTTCCGCGCCGCCATCGACGACAAGACGCGCTGCTTCTACGCCGAGACCCTGCCCAACCCGAAGCTGGACGTCTTCCCGATCAAGGAAGTGGCCGACATCGGTCGTGAGTATGGCATTCCCCTGATCGTCGACAACACCGCCGCGCCGATCATCTGCCGTCCGCTGGAGCACGGCGCCGCCATCGTCATGTATTCCGGTACCAAGTGGATGGGCGGCCACGGCACCTCCATCGGCGGCATCGTCGTCGACGGCGGCAATTTCCCCTGGGATGAGCACAAGGCCCGCCAGCCGAATCTCAACGAGCCGGACGTCAGCTATCACGGCGCCGTCTGGGCGGAAGCCGCCAAGCCGCTGGGGCCGATCGCCTATATCCTGCGCATGCGCGTCACCCTGCTGCGCGATGTCGGCGCGGCCATTAGCCCCTTCAATGCTTGGCAGATCCTCCAGGGCCTCGAAACCCTGCCCCTGCGCATGCGCGCCCACTGCGAGAACGCCCAAAAGGTCGCCGACTTCCTGAAGACGCACCCGAAGGTCGCGCGCGTCATCCATCCGTCCCTTCAGGAGGGCGACCTGAAGCGCCGGGCCGACACCTACCTGACCGGCGGCTTCGGTGGTCTGGTCGGCATGGAACTGAAGGGCGGCGTCGACGCCGGTCGGACTTTCATCGACAGCCTGTCCCTGCTCTACCACGTGGCCAACATCGGCGACGCCCGGTCGCTGGCCATCCACCCGGCGAGCACGACGCATTCGCAGCTGACGGCGGATGAACAGCTTGCCTCCGGCGTCACGCCGGGGTATGTGCGACTTTCCATCGGGATTGAACATCCCGACGACATCATCGCCGACCTGGACCAGGCGCTGGCCCAGGCCTGACGGAGACCCCGAAGGGAGACACCGTGATCAGATCGCCCGGCTCCGAAGCCTTCCCCCGCACCCGCATGCGCCGCAACCGCCAGTTCGACTGGTCGCGACGCCTGACGCGGGAGAACACCCTGACGGTGGACGATCTGATCTGGCCGATGTTCGTCATCGAAGGGGACGGCGCCGCCGAGTCCGTCCCCTCCATGCCCGGCATTTACCGCTACTCCATCGACCGGCTGGTCGAGGCGGCGGGGGAAGCCAAGGACCTGGGCATTCCCGCCATCGCCCTGTTTCCCCGGACGCCCGAGTCCCTCAAGACCCTGACCGGCGACGAGGCCGCCAACCCCGACAATCTCGTCTGCCGGGCGGTGCGCGCCTTGAAGGCGGCGCACCCCGACCTGGGCGTCATCTGCGACGTCGCCCTCGATCCCTTCACGACCACCGGCCAGGACGGAATCGTCCGCGACGACTATGTGGTCAACGATGAAACGGTGCAGATGCTCTGCCGACAGTCCGTGGTCCAGGCCCAGGCGGGCTGCGACGTGGTCGCGCCGTCGGACATGATGGACGGACGCATCGCCGCCATTCGCGACGCCCTGGACGCAGCGGGCATGGACAAGACCATCGTCTGCTCCTACGCCGCCAAGTACGCCTCGGGGTTCTACGGCCCCTTCCGCGACGCCGTCGGCTCCGGCTCGCAGCTTCAGGGCGGCGACAAGAAGACCTACCAGATGGACCCGGCCAACACGGACGAGGCCCTGCGCGAGGTCGGCATCGACATCGCCGAGGGCGCCGACATGGTCATGGTCAAGCCCGGCATGCCGTACCTGGACATCATCCAGCGGGTGAAGGCGGCCTACGGGGTGCCGACCACCGCCTATCAGGTCAGCGGCGAATACGCCATGCT
>CAZFRK010000191.1:0-6504 GCA_964521375.1 uncultured Rhodobacterales bacterium | reverse complement strand
AGCATCTTCTCGACGCAGGGTCAGCAGGCCCCCAAGCCCGCCCTGGCCAGCAGCCAGCCGGATCAGCGGCGGGACGAGCCGCGCGGCTTCCTGCAAAGCCTGAAGGCCAAGGCGGCCAAGTTCGCCGGCGAGGACACCGCCGACCATGACCGTCCCGCCCGGCAGGAGGCGCGCGCCGAGGCGCGGCCCGAAGCCCCCGCCGAGGATCAGGGCCGCGCCCTGCCCGAGGACCAGCATCGCCCGCACCTGACGGCGGCGCCCGAGGACCGGCCCGCCCCGGCCCGCCACTCCGAGGAGGATGAGCTGGAAATTCCCGCCTTCCTGCGTCGTCAGGCCAACTGACCTCGGCGGTCCGCTTCGAAGACTTGGGGGAGCCGAGCCTCCGGCTCCCCTCCTCTTCGACTGGTCCAGGCGCCATCCCGCGCGCCGATTTGGGCGGTTCCAGCCCCCGCGCCCCCAACATCCTGGGGGTAGCTTGGTGTGCCGTCGCCTCGACGCCACGACCCAACCCATTGACTTCTATGTTCTTTTTTCCCTTTTCCGACGTAACAAACCGTAACAATCATTGATTTGTCCCCTGTCCCCCGACTTGATACCCCTTTAGTCAGCGAAATCGCCTGATGGATCGGGGATGGTCCAAGTATCGGGGAAGCCAAGGTGACGATGATGGATGGTATGATCGCGTTCGACGAGGCCCGCGCCGACACGACGTCGGCCCACGGCCCGGCGCCGCTCGGACCCGACGGCGCGACGATCCCGCAACGATCGCTGAAGAACGCCATTTCCTGCACCGGTATCGGCCTGCACAGCGGCCAGAAGGTCGGCCTGACGCTGAACCCGGCCCCGGCGGGCACGGGCATCGTCTTCCGCCGCGTCGACGTGGCCGGACGCCGCGGCGAAATCCGCGCCGATTGGTCGAACGTCAAGGACAGCAGCCTGTGCACGGTGATCGGCGACGACGCCGGCGTCACCATCGGCACGGTCGAACACCTTCTGGCGGCCCTGACCGGCATGGGCATCGACAACGCCCTGATCGAGATCGACGGCCCCGAAGTGCCGGTCATGGACGGCTCCTCCGCCCCCTTCGTCTTCCTGCTGGAATGCGCCGGAACGGTGGTTCAGGACGCGCCGCGCCGGGCCTGGAAGGTGGTCAAGCCGGTGTCGGTGGAAAACGGCGCCGCCCGCGCCCACCTGACCCCGGCCAAGGGCTTCACGGTCGATTTCGAGATCGAGTTCGCCGCCGAGGCGATCGGTCACCAGACCTGCTCCTTCGCGGTCACGCCCGCCAGCTTCAAGGCGGAAATCATGCGCGCCCGCACCTTCGGCCTGATCGACGACCTGCCGAAGATGCGCGCCATGGGTCTGGCCCAGGGCGGCTCTCTGGAGAACGCCGTGGTGGTCAACGGCGCCGAGATCCTCAACGAGGACGGCCTGCGCTACCACAACGAATTCGTCCGCCACAAGGCGCTGGACGCCGTCGGCGACCTGGCCCTGGCGGGCCTGCCGATGGTCGGTCGCTACTCCGGCCACCGCGCCAGCCACGCCCTCAACGCCGCCTTGGTCCGCAAGGCCTTCGCCGAAGGGACGCTGGTCGAGATCGAGGTGACGGGCGAGGAGCTGGAGGCCGCC
Organism: uncultured Rhodobacterales bacterium; assembly: GCA_964521375.1. Lineage (GTDB taxonomy): Bacteria > Pseudomonadota > Alphaproteobacteria > Rhodospirillales > Rhodospirillaceae > CAZFRK01. The sequence continues at coordinate 4,875 of CAZFRK010000191.1, read as the reverse complement.
GAACCGCTGCGCGCCGCGGGCTGAGGCGACCTCGACGGGCGGGAACGAACAAGGGGCCGCGGGTTGGCCCCCTTTTCCTTTGTTCCTCTTGCACCTTCGCGTCCGCCGCGTGATATAGTCCGCTCGCAGAGACTGAGCGAAACGGCCCTCCCATGAGCGTGATGCCCAACCGATCCTTGTTCCTCCGCCTTGCCGCGCTGGCTTTGGCCGGCACCCTGGCCGCCTGTTCCAGCGACGAGGCCGAACCTTACGTCGAGCGCCCCGTCGCGGAGCTTTACAACGAGGCCATGGACGACCTCCAGAACGAGGATTACCAGAGCGCCGCCAAGGCCTTCGAGGAGGTCGAGCGCCAGCACCCCTATTCCAAATGGGCGTCCAAGGCGCAACTCATGGCGGCCTACAGCCACTATGAGAACGCCAAGTACGACGACGCCATCATCGGCCTGGACCGCTTCATCCAGATCCATCCCGGTAGCCCGGACATCCCCTACGCCTACTACCTGAAGGCGCTCAGCTTCTACGAGCAGATCTCCGACGTCGGGCGCGACCAGAAGATGACCGTGCTGGCCATGCAGTCCCTGCAAGAGGTCGTCACCCGCTTCCCGAACACCAAGTACGCCCGCGACGCCCGCCTGAAGATCGACCTTACCCAGGACCATCTGGCTGGAAAGGAGATGGAGGTCGGACGCTGGTACCTCGGCCAGAAGCAGTATCTGGCCGCCGTCAACCGCTTCAAGACGGTCATCGAGGACTACCAGCAGACCACCCACGTGCCCGAGGCCCTCTACCGTCTGGTCGAGGCCTACACCATGCTCGGCCTCAAGCAGGAGGCCAAGAAGGCCGCCGCCGTGCTCGGCTACAACTATCCGGGCAGCGGATGGTACCAGGACGCCTACGACGTGGCCGAATTGGGCAGCACCGATCCGGGCGCGGATCGCCGCGAGGACGACGGCTGGCTGTCCACCCTGTCCCTGGACTCCCTGTTCTGATCGCCGGAGGCGCGACGCATCATGCTGGTCCGCCTGTCCATCCGTGACGTGGTCCTGATCGAGCGCCTGGACATCGCCTTCACGTCCGGCCTGGGTGTCCTGACGGGCGAAACCGGCGCCGGCAAGTCCATCCTTCTCGACAGCCTGGGTCTGGCGCTCGGCGAGCGGGCCGACAGCGGCCTGGTCCGGCGCGGCGCCGACCAACTGTCGGTCACCGCCCAGTTCGACGTCGCCCGCGACCACCCCGCCTTCGCCTTGCTGCGCGACCAGGGCCTGGACGCCGACGAGGACATGCTGCTTCTGCGCCGCGTGGTGACCAAGGACGGACGGTCCAAGGCCTTCGTCAACGATCAGCCGACCAGCGTCGGCCTGCTGCGCCAGATCGGCGACATGCTGGTCGAGGTTCACGGCCAGTTCGACAGCCACGGCCTGCTCAATCCGGCCACCCATCGCGGCGTCCTCGACGCCTACGGCGCCGCCGGAGCGGAACTGCGCGCCTGCCGCGGCGCCTTCGCGACCTGGAAGACAGCCGCCAAGGCGCGCGCCCAGGCCGAGGCCGACTTGCAGGCGGCGCGGACCGAGGAAGAGACCCTGCGCGGCGCCGAAGAGGAACTGGCCGCCCTCAATCCGCGACCCGGCGAAGAGGCCCAGTTGGCCGAAAAGCGCGCCTTCCTCATGAACGGGGAGAAGCTGGCCGAGGGTCTGACCGGCGCCCTGCAAGCCATGGAGGCCGGAGGCGGCGGCGTCGAAGGCATCCTGCGCGGCGCCCAGCGCGCCCTGAATAGGGTCCAGTCCCTGTCCGAGGCGACCATCGCACCGATCATCGAAGCCCTGGAGCGGGCCGCCATCGAAGCCGCCGAGGCGCATAACCTGCTCGACAAGGCGGCTGGGGACATCGACCTCGACCCGCGCCATCTGGAAGAGGTGGAGGAACGCCTCTTCGCCCTGCGCGGTCTGGCCCGCAAGCACGCCTGCGAGACCGACGCCCTGCCCGCCGTCCTCGACGAACTGCGCCGCCGCCTGCGCGCCCTGGACGACGGCGGGTCGGACCTCGTCCGTCTGGCCAAGGAAGAGCAGGCCGCCCGCCAAGGCTATCTGGAGGCCGCCCGCGCCCTGTCGAAGGCCCGCAAGGCCGCGGCGCTGACCCTCGACGCCGCCGTCGCCCACGAACTGCCCCCGTTGAAATTGGACAAGGCCGTCTTCACCACCCGCGTCGACGACCTGCCGGAAGAGCAATGGGCCGCCGACGGCCTGGATCGCGTCGCCTTCGAGGTCGCCACCAACCCCGGCGCCGCCCCCGGCCCCATCGGCAAGATCGCCTCGGGCGGCGAGTTGGCCCGCTTCATGTTGGCCCTGAAGGTGGTCCTGGCCCGCGTCTCGCCGGTGCCGACCCTGGTCTTCGACGAAGTGGACGCCGGGATCGGCGGCGCCACCGCCGCCGCCGTGGGCGACCGCCTGGGCCGTCTGGCGGCCGACCTTCAGGTTCTGGTCGTCACCCATTCGCCGCAGGTCGCGGCCAAGGGCCACGGCCATTGGCGCGTCTCCAAGCGCAGCGAGGGCGACAGTGTCTCCACCACCATCGAACGGCTCACCGGCGACGAGCGGCGGGAAGAAGTCGCCCGCATGCTGGCCGGGGAGACCGTCACCAACGAAGCCCGCGCCGCCGCCGCCAGCCTGATGGGCGCCTGAGGCTTCCCAACCGAGGACAGAGACCACCGTGACCGAGGATGTCTCCCACAAGGACGTCGAGGCGCTGACCCGTGACGAGGCCGCGACCGAGCTGGCCCGTCTGGCGACGGAGATCGCCGCTCACGACCGCCGCTATCACCAGGACGACGCGCCGGAGATTTCCGACGGTGCCTATGACGCGCTGAAGCGGCGCAACGCGGCGATCGAAGCGCGCTTCCCCGATCTGACGCGCGCCGACAGCCCGTCCAATAAGGTCGGGGCGGCCCCGGCGGCGGGCTTCCGAAAAGTGCGCCACGCCGTCCCCATGCTGTCGCTGGACAATGCCTTCAGCCCCGAGGACGTGGCCGACTTCGTCGCCCGCGTGCGCCGCTTCCTGAAGCTGACCGACGACGAGCCGGTCCATCTGGTGGCCGAGCCAAAGATCGACGGCCTGTCCTTTTCGGCCCGCTACGAGAAGGGCGTCTTCGTGCAAGGGGCGACGCGCGGCGACGGCCAGGAAGGCGAGGACATCACCGAAAACCTGCGCACCATCGACGCCCTGCCCAAACGCCTGCCGACCCCGGACGCCCCCGCCGTCCTGGAAGTGCGCGGCGAGGTCTATATGGCGCGCGAGGACTTCCTGCGCATGAACGCCGACCACGAGGCCAAGGGCGGCAAGATCTTCGCCAACCCGCGCAACGCCGCCGCCGGAAGCCTGCGCCAGTTGGACCCCAAGATCACCGCCCGCCGCCCGCTCAGCCTGTTCTGCTATTCCTGGGGCGCCGTCGAGGGCTACGAGGCCGAAACCCATCACGGCTATCTGGAGCAATTGGCCGCCTGGGGCTTCCCGACCAACCCGGAGACCAAGCTGTGCGCGGGGGCGGAAGACCTTCTGGATTTCTACCGGACGCTTTTCGAAAAACGCCCCGACCTGCCCTACGACATCGACGGCATCGTCTATAAGGTCGACCGCGTCGATTGGCAGAAGCGCCTGGGCTTCATCTCCCGCGCGCCGCGATGGGCCATTGCCCACAAGTTCCCCGCCGAGCAGGCGATGACGGTCCTGGAAGACATCAAGGTCTCCGTCGGGCGCACCGGCGTCCTGACCCCCTACGCCGTTCTGACGCCGGTGACGGTCGGCGGCGTGGTGGTCAGCCGCGCCACCCTGCACAACGAAGACAACGTCGCCAAGCTCGACGCCCGTCCCGGCGATACGGTGATCCTCCAACGGGCCGGGGACGTCATCCCCCAGGTAGTCGAGGTCGTCCTCGACAAGCGCCCGGAGGGAACGACCGAATGGCAAATGCCGCACACCTGCCCCACCTGCGGCTCGACGGCGGTGCGCGAAGAGGGTGCGGCGGCCTGGCGGTGCACCGGCGGCCTGACCTGCCCCGATCAGGCGAAGGACCGGCTTCAGCATTTCGTCAGCCGCAATGCCTTCGACATCGAAGGTCTGGGCGAAAAGAACATCGCCGACTTCTATGACGAAGGCCGCGTCCGAAGCCCGCAGGACATCTTCCGCCTGAAGCGGAAGGACGAAGGCTCCCTGACCCCGCTTTCGGCCAAGGACGGCTGGGGGCCGACCAGCGCGCGCAAGCTTTACGACGCCATCGACACCCGCCGCGCCGTCCCCTTCGAACGCTTCCTGTACGCCCTCGGCATTCCGCAGGTGGGACAGGCGACGGCCCGCCTAGTCGCCGCCCACTACGGCGATCTCGCGACCTTGCGCGACGCCATGACCGACTGCCTGGGCGAAGACGGCGCCATCGATACGACGTCGGAAGCCTATAAGGATCTCATCAACGTCGAAACCATCGGCCCCGCCGTCACCGACGAACTGGCCGCCTTCTTCCGCGAGGACCACAACAAGACGGTTCTGGAGGCCCTGGAAGCCGAGCTGACCATCGAGCCCTTCGTCCAGGCCGACACCTCCGGCTCGCCCATCGTCGGAAAGACGGTCGTCTTCACCGGCACCCTGGAGCGCATGAGCCGGGGCGAGGCCAAGGCCCGCGCCCTGGACCTGGGGGCCAAGGTCGCCGGATCGGTATCGGCCAAGACCGATATCGTCGTCGCCGGACCGGGCGCCGGGTCGAAGCTGAAAAAGGCCGAGGAACTGGGCCTGACCGTCATGACCGAAGACGCGTTCTTCGACATGATCGGCGCCTGAGGGTCGGACCAGGACGTTCCGGGATTGGTGGGCTTGGTCGGCGGGGGGCGG
>CAZFRK010000190.1:0-6507 GCA_964521375.1 uncultured Rhodobacterales bacterium | reverse complement strand
CGGGCAGGTCGTCGATGCTCTTGCCGATCTTGTCGGCGTTGAAGGCATTGGAGAATGACCGACCGTAATAGGCATAGGTGAAGTCGTTGCCGTCGATGGACACGTCGAGCACGACCAGATTGTCGATCCACGGGCGCAGCTCCGCGGGGTCGAGGTCGGCCCCGATGGGCAGCGTCTCCCCTTCGCACAAGGACAGCCAGAACTGATAGAGGTCCTTGAGTTGAGGGTGGCGCAGGATCAGTACGAGACGGCTCATGCTCACGGTCCCCCAGCCATAGCGTCGCGCGCGTGGCGCGCACCCCAAATGTGTACGCCAGCGGGGAGTCGGCTTCAAGGGATGATTAGCGCGCGGGCGCCGCCGCCAACGCCTCTTCCACCGCCGCGACGACGGCGTCGAAGGGCAGCATGGCCGAGCCGTGGCGGGCCGGAACCATGGCGGCGGGACCGAGAACCTCCAGGTCCTTCCACTTGCCGCCCGGCAGGGCGACCGGCGGGTCCCCCTCCCGCGCCTTCAGCATCGCCTTCACAGCGTCCCGGACAGCCCGGAGATCGGCCAAGTCACTGCCCGGCGCCGCCGCCACGACGATGCCGATGGCCGCCTCGCTCAGGGCGCAGGCTCGCGCCTTCCAGCCGATGGCCGCGACCCGCCCGGCGTCGTCCAGGACGACATCGAAGGTGACTTGGCTGCCGCACAGGGGCGACCGCCTGCGCACCGATGCCTGGGCGGTCTCCAGCGGGCGGTCCGCCTTGATGGTGGCGCCCAGTTCCTTCAGGCGGGCCGAATAGAGGTCGAGAAGCGCGGGGTCGATCATGGGGGTCCGAAGGGATCAGCCGATAGTATCCCCAGAACATCGGCCCGCCGCGCCCGCCTGTCCACCCCCGACCGCTTTCGGTGCCCCCCGAAAGGGTCAGCGACTTTCGTCGCAAGAGGTGACGTATACGTTATCTAAAACCCCTTGACGTTATGGTCGGGACGTATACTGTTTTGTGAAACAGTGTTCACGCGACGGACCGGCGTGCATTCAACCGCCAGCCGATACGCCAACATGGCCCGAATAAGGGGTCGAAGCCCGAAAATGGGCGCCAACAACCAGAACTAGCCCGTCTGGGGAGGAGAAAATTGATGCGTACCTTTCTGCGCGGCGCCACCGCCGCCTCTGCGATTCTGCTTGCCCTCGGCGCCACGGGTTCCGCCCAGGCCGCCGGTTTCCAGCTTAAGGAACAGTCGGCCGAAGGTCTCGGCCACGCCTTCGCGGGCATGACCGCCAAGGCCGACGACTACGACACCATCTTCTTCAATCCGGCGGGCATGACCCGCTTGGAGACCGGCGGCAACGCCGTCGCCACCTACATCATGCCGGTGTCGGAGTTCACCGACGGCGGCTCCACGACCACCAGCGCGGTCACCGCCATGGGGAGCAACCCCAGCGGCGACGCCATCGACGACGCCCTGGTGCCGTCCCTCTACGCCATGTGGAAAGTCAATCCGGATCTGGCGCTCGGCATGTCGGTCAACGTCCCCTACGGGCTGGTGACGGACTACGACGAAAACTGGATCGGTCGCTACCACGCCTTGAAGTCCGACCTGGAAGCCATCAGCGTCCAGCCCGCCATCGCCTACAAGGTGGCGCCGAAGCTGTCGCTGGGCGCCGGCGTGAACGTCCAGTACGCCTCCGCCGAACTGACCCGCGCCGTCGACTTCAACACCATCAACGCCCGCCTGACGGCCAGCCCAGCGATCATTTCGACGGGCGCCAACGGCGACGGTCAGTCGAAGGTCGAAGGCAACGACCTGTCCTTCGGCTACACCCTGAGCGCGCTTTACGAAATCTCCGACGAGACCCGCGTCGGCGCGCACTACCGCTCGCGCGTCCATCACCGCCTGGAAGGCGACCTGACGATCACCAACGAGCCGATCTTCACGTCCCTGGCCCCGGCGGCCAACGCCACCGTCAACGCCGCCAACGCCACCTTCGCCGACGGCAAGGCGTCGGCGGAACTGATCACGCCCGACAGCGCCCACGTCGGCGTCTACCACGAGTTCAACGACGAATGGGCCGGCATGGCCGACGTCGCCTGGACCAACTGGTCGGTGTTCCGCTCGCTGGTGATCGTGCGCGACAACGGCGTCGTCGCCAGCCAGAAGGAAGAGCAGTGGGACGACGCCTGGTTCTTCTCGGTCGGCGCCTCCTACAGCCCGAAGTCGCTTGAGGATTGGACCTTCAACGCCGGTCTGGCCTACGACCAGTCGCCGGTGCCGGATTCCCACCGCACGCCGCGCGTGCCGGACTCCGACCGCACCTGGGTGTCGCTGGGCGCCTCCTACGCGCCGACCGACAACCTCGACCTGTCGCTGGGTTACACGCACATCTTCGCCGACAAGGCCAGCATCAACGACACGGAGACCATCAGCGGCACCGACTACTCGCTGATCGGCTCCTACAAGAGCCACGTCGACATCGTGGCCCTGAGTGCGTCCTATCGCTTCTAACCGCCTGAAGCCGCCGACGGCCCGACCGTCTCCCGGGGCGTCGGCGGCCCCTTTTTTCCGAACAATGCCTGACCGCCCTTAGCTTAGGTGCGCGCCATGACTCAGCAGACTCCGACCACCCCGGCGGCCGACCAGCGCCACCGGGCTCATGCCCCGCGCGTGGACTGGGACAGCCCGATCGCCGAAGAGCCGCTGTTCGCGATGCTCGACCGCGCCGTCGAACAGTTCCGCGACAATCCCTATCTCAACTTCATGGGCCGCGTCTGGACCTATGGCGAGGTCGGCGCTCTGGTCGACCGCGCGACGCGCGGCTTCCAGAAACTGGGCGTCACCAAGGGCGTGCGGGTCGGCCTATGCCTGCCCAACACCCCCTATTACACCATCTGCTATTTCGCCATCCTGAAGGCGGGCGGCACGGTGGTGAACTTCAACCCGCTTTACGTGGAACGGGAAATCGCCTATCAGGTGAACGACAGCGGGACCAGGATCATGGTCACGCTGAACCTAGCCCAGATCTACCCCAAGGTCGCCGCGCAACTGGACAGCACCTGCCTGGAACGCATCGTCGTCTGCCCCATGGAAGCCATCCTTCCGGGCGTCAAGTCGGTCCTGTTCAAGGCGCTCAAGCGGTCGGAGATCGCGTCGGTGCCGAGCGATCTTCAGAACTGCACCTTCGACCAGTTGATTTCCGACGCCACGCCCGCCCAGCCGGTCGCCATCGAGGCGACGGAGGACATCGCCGTCCTGCAATACACCGGCGGCACCACCGGCGTGCCCAAGGGGGCGATGCTGACCCACGCCAACCTGTCGGCCAACTCCGACCAGTTGCGCCGCTGGTTCTGGCAGGCCGAGGAAGGCCGCGAAGGCATCCTGGCGGTGCTTCCCTTCTTTCACGTCTTCGCCATGACGGTGGTCCAGAACCTGGGCACCCGCCTCGGCGCGCAGCTCATCTTGCTGCCGCGCTTCGAGCTGGAGCCGTTCCTCAAGACCATCACCAAGACCAAGCCGACCCTGCTGGCCGCCGTGCCGACGATCTACGGCGCCGTCAACGGCGCCGACCTGAGCAAATACGACCTCAAGAGCCTGAAATATTGCATTTCCGGCGGCGCCCCCCTGCCCGTCGAGATCAAGCACCGCTTCGAGGAGCTGACCGGCTGCCATCTGGTGGAAGGCTACGGCTTGTCCGAAGCCTCCCCCGTGACCCACTGCAATCCCATCGGCGGCACCAACAAGGAAGGCTCCATCGGCGTCCCCATGCCGGGCACCAAGGCCGTCCTGCGGTCCCTGGAGCATCCCGATCGCGAGGTCCCGGAAGGCGAGCGCGGCGAGGTCTGCGTCACCGGCCCGCAGGTCATGAAGGGCTATTGGAACAAGCCCGACGACACCCACCGCGCGCTGGACCACGGCGTCCTGCACACCGGCGATGTCGGCACCATCGACGACGACGGCTTCTTCTTCCTGGTCGACCGTATCAAGGACGTCATCCTGGCGGGCGGCTACAACGTCTATCCGCGGATGATCGAGGAAGCCATCTACCTGCATCCGGCGGTCGCCGAGGTGATCTGCATCGGCATTCCCGACGCCTACCGCGGCCAGACGCCCAAGTGTTTCGTGCGCCTGCGCGACGACGCCGACCCCGATGTCACCGGCGACCGGATCAAGGATTTCCTGAAGGACAAGCTGTCGCGCATCGAGATGCCCTCGGCCATCGAACTGCGTGACGAACTGCCCAAGACCATGGTCGGCAAGCTGTCCAAGAAGGAGTTGGTCGAAGAGGAACTGCAACGACTCAAAAATGCTCCACTGTAGGGCTTGCACATGACGCATACGTCAACCACAATACCCTACAGTAAGTTCCGGACAGAGAGTTTGAGCCCCATCATGGAAGAGCCCTTCTACACGGTCACCGAACTCGCCGACGAGCTGGGCACCACGCCCCGCGCCGTGCGGTTCTACGAGACCAAGGGCCTGATCAAGCCGAGCCGCGCCGGGGGCACGCGTATCTACACCCGCAAGGACCGCGCCCGCCTGCTGCTCATCCTGCGCGGCAAGCGCCTTGGCTTCTCCCTGGCGGAAATCAAGGAGTTCCTGGACCTCTACCACGTCGATCCTTCGCAGACGGAGCAGCTCCGCCTCCTGCGGCGCAAGGTCCGACAGCGCATCGAACAGCTGGAAGACCAGCAAAGGGACATCGTGATCTCCTTGCAGGAACTCGGGAAGATCGAGAGCGAGGTCGCCATGCACCTGTCGAACAAGGACCCGAAAAAGGACGCGCGCACCGCCTGAGACGGGCCACCAACGCCCCCTCGGGGCACTCGCGTGCCCCCTGGTTAACGTATAGGTCAACATACTAACTATTACAGCCGTGTTATCCCCATACGGCACAGACGAAGAAACGGAGAGGAACGCAATGAAGACCGTTGTCATCGCCGGCTATGCCCGATCGCCGTTCCACCTGGCCAACAAGGGCGCGCTGACGCGCGTCCGGGCCGAGGATCTGGCGGCCCAGGTCGTCAAGGCGCTGGTGGAGCGCACCGGCGTGGACGCCAAGGACGTCGAGGACCTGATCGTCGGCAACGCCTTCCCCGAAGGCGAACAGGGCTTGAACGTCGCGCGCATCGTCGGCTTCCTGGCCGGGCTGCCCAATTCGGCGGGCGCCGTGACCGTCAACCGCTTCTGCGGCTCGTCCATGCAGGCCGTCCATCAGGCCGCCGGGGCGATCCAGATGGGCGCCGGAGAGGTCTTCCTCTGCGCCGGCGTGGAAAGCATGACCCGCGTGCCGATCATGGGCTTCAACCCGATGCCGCACCCCGGTCTCTACAAGGCCTATCCGCAGGCCTACTCCTCCATGGGCGACACCGCCGAGAACGTCGCCGGGAAGTACCAGATCTCCCGGACCGAACAGGAAGAGTTCGCCGTCCTCAGCCACCAGAAGACCGCCAAGGCCATGGCCGCGGGCGCCTTCAAGGACGAGATCGTGACGATCACCGACGGCAAGGGCGCGACCATCGACACCGACGGCATCGTCCGCCCGGACGCCACGGTGGAAAGCCTGTCGACGCTGAAGCCCGCCTTCTCCGCCGACGGCACCGTGACCGCGGGCACCTCCAGCCCGCTGACCGACGGCGCCGCCGCCGTCCTGGTCTGCACCGAGGACTACGCCAAGGCCAAGGGCCTGCCGGTCCTGGCCAAGGTGAAGAGCATCGCCGTCTCCGGCTGCGCCCCGGAAATCATGGGCATCGGCCCGGTCGAGGCGACCCGCAAGGCGCTGTCCCGCGCCGGTCTGTCGGTCGGCGACCTGGACGTCATCGAGCTGAACGAAGCCTTCGCCAGCCAGTCCATCGCCTGCATCCGCGACCTCGGCCTGACGATGGACAAGATCAACCTGGACGGCGGCGCCATTTCCCTCGGCCACCCGCTGGGCGCCACCGGGGCCCGCATCGTCGGCAAGGCCGCCAGCCTGCTGAAGCGTGAAGGTGGACGTTACGCGCTGGCGACCCAGTGCATCGGCGGCGGTCAGGGCATCGCCACCATCCTGGAAGCGGTCGGCTAAGGGAGAGGACGCATCATGCAGATCAAGAAAGTCGCCGTCATCGGCGCCGGTGTGATGGGGGCGGGCATCGCCGCCCACGTCGCCAACGCCGGTGTGCCCGTGGTGCTGCTCGACATCGTGCCGGAAGGCGCGAAGAATCGCGACGCCATCGCCGAGGGCGCCGTCGCCAAGATGCTGAAGGCCGATCCCGCGCCCTTCATGTCCAAGCGCGCCGCCAAGCTGGTCGAAACCGGCAACATCGAAGATCACCTGGACAAGCTCGCCGATTGCGACTGGATCGTCGAGGCGGTGATCGAAAACCCGAAGATCAAGCAAGACCTCTATGCCCGCGTCGACAAGGCGCGCAAGGCCGGGTCGGTGGTGTCGTCGAACACCTCCACCCTGCCGCTGGCCCTGCTGACCTCGGCCATGCCCGACAGCCTGAAGCCGGACTTCTGCATCACCCACTTCTTCAACCCGCCGC
>CAZFRK010000189.1:0-6530 GCA_964521375.1 uncultured Rhodobacterales bacterium | reverse complement strand
GGCGTCGGGCTTCGTCCAGCACCTGAAGCTGCCGCACTACGTGGACTTCCAGGGCGAACTGGGCACCATCCGCGCCTTGCGCGAGGAACAGGCGGAGCGGGCCGCGCGGTCGCGGGACGGCGCGCCCACCAGCGAAGAGGAGGCCGTGTGATGGACGGCTACAACTACGCCTACCTGGACGAACAGACCAAGCGCATGATCCGCCGCGCGACCCTGAAGGCCGTGGCCATCCCCGGCTATCAGGTACCCTTCGCCGGGCGCGAAATGCCCCTGCCCTACGGCTGGGGCACCGGCGGCATCCAGGTGACGGCCAGCGTCATCGGTCCCGACGACACCCTGAAGGTCATCGACCAGGGCGCCGACGACACCACCAACGCCGTCTCCATCCGCCGCTTCTTCGCTCGCACCGCCGGGGTCTCGACGACCGAGGCGACGAAGGAGGCCACGGTCATCCAGACCCGCCACCGCATTCCCGAAACGCCGCTGCGCGACGGCCAGATCCTGGTCTATCAGGTGCCCATCCCCGAGCCGCTGCGCTGGATGGAGGCGCGGGAGACCGAAACCCGCAAGATGCATGCCCTGGCCGACTACGGCGTCATGCACGTCAAGCTCTACGAGGATATCGCCCGCCTGGGTCGCATCGGCATTTCCTACGACTATCCGGTCCTGGTGAACGGGCGCTACGTCATGGCGCCGTCGCCCATTCCCAAGTTCGACAATCCGAAGATGGACATGAGCCCGGTCCTTCAGCTGTTCGGCGCCGGGCGCGAAAAGCGCATCTACGCCATTCCGCCCTACACCCGCGTCGAAAGCCTGGATTTCGAGGATCATCCCTTCACCATCCAGAAATGGGATGAGGCCTGCGCCCTCTGCGGGGCCGAGGACTCCTACCTGGACGAGGTGATCACCGACGACAGCGGTGGGCGCATGTACGTCTGCTCCGACAGCCACTATTGCCGTGAACGGCGCGAAGCGGGCCACGTCGGGCGCCTGGGCGCCGACGCCGAGGCCTACGCCCGCGCCACCGAAACCGAGGAGGCCGCCCAGTGAACGCCGTCGCCCCCGCGTCCCCCAGCGCCGCCGCCCCGGACGATCCGCCCCTGCTGGCGGTCCGCGACCTGACCCACTACTACGGCGCCCACCTAGGATGCCGGAACGTCTCCTTCGACCTCTGGCCCGGCGAGGTCCTGGGCATCGTCGGCGAGTCCGGTTCGGGAAAATCGACCCTGTTGTCCTGCCTGTCGGCGCAACGGGAACCGTCCGCCGGACAGGTGCTCTACCGCACCCGCAACGGCGAAGAGGTCGATGTCTTCGCCCTGTCGGAGCCGCGCCGCCGCCTGTTGCAGCGCACCGAATGGGGCATCGTCCACCAGAACCCGCGCGACGGCCTGCGCATGGCCGTCTCCGCCGGGGCCAACATCGGCGAACGCCTGATGGCCGTGGGCGCCCGTCACTACGGCGACATTCGCGGTCGCGCCCAGGATTGGATGGGCCGCGTGGAAATCAACACCGACCGTACCGACGACCTGCCGCGCACCTTCTCCGGCGGCATGCAGCAACGCCTTCAGATCGCCCGCAATCTGGTGACCCATCCGGCCCTGGTGTTCATGGACGAACCGACCGGCGGCCTCGACGTCTCGGTCCAGGCCCGTCTTCTCGATCTTCTGCGCGGACTGGTTCACGACCTGGGTCTGGCGGCGGTCATCGTCACCCACGACCTGGCGGTCGCCCGCCTGCTCGCCCACCGGCTGATGGTGATGAAGGACGGACAGGTGATCGAAAACGGCCTGACCGATCAGGTCCTGGATGATCCCCACCATCCCTATACCCAGCTCCTCGTTTCCTCCGTGTTGCAGGTGTGACCATGGACGACCGCAAGCCCGTTCTTTCCGTCCGCGACCTGTCGAAGACCTTCGTCCTGCATACCCAGGGCGGCGCCCGCCTGCCGGTCTTCACCGACCTGTCGCTCGACGTCCACGCCGGCGAATGCGTCGCCCTGCATGGCCCGTCGGGCGCCGGGAAATCGACCCTCCTGCGCGCGCTCTACGCCAACTACAAGGCCGACAGCGGGCAGATCCTGCTGCGGTACGGCGATAGCGTCGTCGACATGGCCTCGGCCAGCCCGCGCGCCATCCTGGGGGCCCGCAAGCATGGCCTGGGCTATGTTTCCCAGTTCCTGAGCGTCATCCCGCGCGTACCCACCCTGGATATCGTGGCCGAGCCGCTGCGCGCCCTCGGCACGCCCCTCGACGAGGCCCGCGAACGCGCCGCCGCCCTTCTGGCCCGTCTGCGCATCCCTGAAACAATGTGGCAACTTGCCCCGGCGACCTTTTCCGGGGGAGAACAGCAGCGGGTGAACATCGCGCGCGGTTTCATCGTCTCGACACCCGCCCTTCTGCTCGACGAGCCGACCGCCTCCCTGGACGCCGCCAACCGCGAAACGGTCATGACCCTGATCGAGGAAGCCAAGGCCAAGGGCACCGCCGTGGTCGGCATCTTCCACGACGCCGACGTGCGCGAGCGCGTCGCCGACCATCTGTTCGAGATCGCCAGCTATAAGGAAGCGGCCTGACCATGAACAAGGATATCTCTCGTCCCGACCTCGCCCCCCGCGTGGCGGAGTGTGTCCTGACCAACGCCCGCGTGGTTCTTCGCGACGGCGTGATCGACGGAACCGTCGTCCTGCGCGACGGCCTGATCGCCGCCGTCGACGAAGGACGGTCGCACCTGCCCGGCGCCCTGGACCTGGAGGGCGACTACCTTCTGCCCGGTCTGGTCGAAATGCATACCGACAACATGGAAAAGCATTTCGAACCCCGTCCCGGCGTCCTGTGGCCCAATGCCGTCGCCGCCGTGGCCGCCCACGACCTGCAAATCGCCGGGGCCGGGATCACCACCGTCTTCGACGCCATCGCCGTCGGCGAATACGATACCAAGGGCATTCGCGGGCACATCCTCAGCGAATCCGTCGCCGCCGTGAAGCACGCCCAGGCGGACGGCCACTTGCGCGCCGAGCACCTTCTGCACATGCGCTGCGAGGTCTCCGACGCCTGCGTGATCGAGATGTTCGAACCCTACGCCCAGGATCCGCTGGTCCGCCTGGTCAGCGTCATGGACCATACGCCGGGTCAGCGCCAGTGGTCGGACATCTCCAAATTCGTCCAGTACAACAAGGGCGAAAGCTGGTCCGAGGAGAAGCTGGAAGGCATCCTGCGTGAAAAGCGCGCCGAGCAGGCCCGCTATTCCGCCGACCACCGCCGCCGCATCGTCGAGCTGTGCGGCGACCGTCCCGACGTCGCGCTGGCCAGCCATGACGACGCCACCGAGGAGCATGTGCGCGAAAGCCTCGCCGACGGCTGCGTCATCGCCGAGTTCCCGATCACCGTCGTGGCCGCCGCCCTGGCCCGCGAGCATGGCATGGGCACCATCCTGGGCGCCCCCAACGTCTGCCGCGGCGGCTCCCACTCCGGCAACGTCTCGGCCCTTGAGCTTGCCCGCGAGGGGCTGCTCACCGGGCTGTCCTCGGACTACGTCCCTTCCTCCCTTCTGCAAGCCGTCTTCCTGCTGGAGGAAAAGGCCGAGATGACCCTGCCCGACGCCGTCGCGACGGTCAGCGCCAACATCGCGGAGATGGTCGGCCTGACCGACCGCGGGCGCATCGCGCCGGGACTGCGCGGCGATTTGGTGCAGGTGCATCTGGCCGACCGCGCGCCCATCGTCCGTCAGGTCTGGCGGACCGGCAAGCGGGTGGCCTGACCATGTCCATGCGGTGGGCCGTCTATTTCGCGCCACCCTCCGGCTCCCCGCTGGAGGAGTTGGCGAGCCGATGGCTGGGCCGCGACCTGGACGGTCGGCCGGTCGCGCGCCCTCCGGTCGACGGCTTCGACGAGACGCGCCTTACGGAGGTGACGCGGTCCCCGCGTCACTACGGCTTCCACGCCACCCTGAAGCCACCCTTCGCGCTGACCCAGGGCACCGATCCGGCGGGCCTGCGCGACGCGGCGGCGGCCTTCGCCGCCGGTCGTGCCGCCTTCGAGGCCCCGAAGCCCGTCGTCAAGGCCATCGGCTCGTTCCTCGCCCTAGGCCTGTCGGCGGACTGCCCGACGATGGACGCCCTGGCCGCCGACTGCGTGCGCGCCTTCGAACCGTTTCGCGCCCCGCAAACGGCGGCGGAGGTGGAGAAACGTCGCGAGGCCGGTCTGACGCCGCGCCAGAACGGACTTCTGGACCGCTGGGGCTATCCCTATGTGATGGAGGAGTTCCGCTTCCATATGACCCTGACGGGTCCGGTCGCCGACGACGCCGAGCGCGCCGCCCTGCGGACAGTCCTGTCGGCGTGGATGGCGCCGATCGTCGACGCCCCGCTGATGGTCGACGCCATCGCCCTTTACGCTCAGGACGACCGTGACGCGGCCTTCACGCTACGCGAACGCTTTCCGTTCGGTCGGTAGGTCGCCCCGGGCACCGGAAAAATCCGTGCCCTTCAGGCTGGCCCCATCGAGCAAGGCGCCCCGCAGGTCGGCGCCGGGCAACCGTGCGCCGTCCAGGTTGGCCCGGCGCAGATCGGCGTCCCGCAAGTCCGCCTCCATCAGGTTGGCCTGCCGCAGATCGACATCCCGCAGACTGGCCTTCACAAGGCGCGCCCGAATCAGGTTCACCGCCCAGGTCCGCTCCGTGGGGTGACCGGCGCCGTCCAGGATGGGCATGGGCGCCAAGTTGGCGCCGTCCATCTTGGCGAGGCTAAGGTCGGCGCCCCGCAAGTTGATGCCACGCAGGTCGGCGTCGCGCAGGTCGGCCTCGACCAGGACGGCGTCGGACAGGTCACCCATGGACAGGATGGCCGCCGACAGCTTGGCGCCCTTTAGGCAGGCCGCGCGCAGCAAGGCGCCGGGAAGATCCACGCCATTCATGTTCAAACCGGACAGATCCGCTTCGGGCAATTCGCATCGCCAGCCCTGGGCGCCATTGGTCTCGATCCAGCGCGCGTGGTCCTCGATCACGCGTCCGATCTCCCATCGCTGTCGCCGCGCGTTGGGCATCAGGGCGCCTTGAAGGTCGGCTGCGTCCAGATCGCAGCCCTGGACCAGGGCGCCGGTCAGGTCGGCCAGACGCACGTTGGCGCCACGCAGGTCGGCGTCCCGCAGGTCGGCGTCGCGCAGCGTCGCCCCCTGAAGATCGGCCCCCATCAGGTTCGCCCCATGCAAGTGGGCGCCGATCAGATTGGCGTCCGCCAACCGGGCCTGGGCGAAACAACACCCCGAGAAACGCGCCCCATTGCAATTGGCGCCGGTCAGGTTGGCGCCGGAAAAGTCGGCGCCGTCGGCCCGCGCATGCACCATGTCGGAGTAGCTGAAATCGGCGTTCTTGGCGTCGGACGCCGCCATGCGGATATCCAGCCCGCCACCGTGCACCAAGGACCCGGCGCGCAGGTCGGCGTCCGTCAAGACGCTCTGCGACAGGCGGGCGCCTTCCAGCAGGACGCCGCGCAAATCCGAATTGACCAAGCTGCATGCCGTCAAGTCGGCGTGGCGCAGGCTGGCGCCGAACAAATCAACTTCGCTCAAGTCGCCATGCGACAGGTCGCAGCCGGATAGATTGGCACCGGACAGCTTGGCCCGCGCCAGCCGCACCCGCGCCAGACCGAAGCCTTCCAGGTTGGCCAGGGACATGTCGGCGCGCCGCCCGTTGCCCCGGCCATCCAGCCAAAGCTCATGAAGTTTCAGGACGTTGATAAGGTCCTGTGGCGTTTCGCCCGCCATGTCCCCGTCTCCACCAAACCGATTGAGTGTACGCTAACGCACCCGATCCGTTTCCGCATCCTTTTTTCAGGGTCCGAAGGACGTAAGGCCCTCCGTCTAGACCACCAGTTTCGGCTCGGCGGCGCGAAAGCGCGCCGCTTCCTCCATCAGCCAGTCCCGGAAGGCGACGGCCACCCCGCGCAGCGCCTGGCCGCGCGGACGTTGAAGCCGATAGGCGCAGGGGTTCTCCAGAGCCAGCTCGAAGGGTCGCACCAACATGCCGGCCTTCAGTTCGGACGCGACCAAGCTGCCCCGACCGAGCGCCAATCCCTGTCCCCGGGACGCCACGTCCAGGGCCAGGGTGGCATGGCTGACCCGCAGTTCGGCCCTGGGCACCAGGGTCGGCACGCCCGCCGCTTCCAACCAGTCGCTCCAGCCGAGTCCCAGGCCTTCGGACGCCGGTTGGTCGTGGACCAGCGTCTGGGTCGTCAGATTCGTCGGCGTGCGGACAGCGACGCGCAGTACCGGCGCGCAAACGGGAAACACCCGGTCGGAGAACAGGCGCTCGCCCTCCAACCCTTCGCGAACCTCCCCCTCTCCG
Source organism: uncultured Rhodobacterales bacterium (assembly GCA_964521375.1). Classification (GTDB taxonomy): domain Bacteria; phylum Pseudomonadota; class Alphaproteobacteria; order Rhodospirillales; family Rhodospirillaceae; genus CAZFRK01. Next base: position 191 of record CAZFRK010000189.1, on the reverse strand, counting down.
GTATCGCAGCGGATGGCGAGTTCCACGTCGCCGGACCTCAGGTCGCTGGTGGCGGCTTCCGTCTCAATCCGCACCGCGCTGCCGCGATTCATTTCCAGGAAGGCGGGCAGGCGCGGCATCAACCATTTGGCGGCGAAGGACGGCGAGGTCGCGACGACCAGCGGTCGGTTGTCGCCCAGGCTGCGCTGAAC
>CAZFRK010000188.1:0-6534 GCA_964521375.1 uncultured Rhodobacterales bacterium | reverse complement strand
TGATCGAGGTGGCAATGATGAGTTCGCGGTTTCGCACGGCACGGCGTGCGGCGATGGTCCGGGCGTCCTGCCCATGACGCAAGACGCGCCCATGGCGGCGGACATGGTCGGTTTTCATGGTGACGGCGTCGCGGAAGGCGTTGTCGAAGGCGCCGACGTGGGATTGCTCGCCGTCGCCGGCGACGGCACCATCCTGGCCTGCAATCCCGCCGCCGCCCGTCTGCTGAAACGCAATGCCGTCGACCTCGCCGGTCTGCCCCTGTCGGTGCTGCAGCCCCAACCGCCCGCGCGCCTGTCGACCCTGCTCGGCGACCCGCGACCCGGCGCGCCGGGTCCGCGCCGCCTCCTGCCCTTCGTGGACGCCAAGGGCGCGACCGTGACGCTGGACGTGGCGGCGGGCTTGGTCGGATCGGGCGACGGAGGCCTACCGGACCGGGAGGGTCTTTATGTCTTGACGCTGCGTCAGGTCGATCCGCTCTACGGTCTCGGCGACGGATCGTCGGACGCCGATCGGCGCCTCGGCATGTTGGCCCAGACCCTGCCCGGTATCGTCTTCCAGCGGGTCCTGCGCCCGGACGGCGGCATTTCCTATCCGTTCTTTTCGTCGGGCGTGACCGACATCCTGGGCTACGACCCCGCGTCCATGCGGGTGACCGCCGATGGTGTCCTGGACTGCATCCATTGGGCCGACCGCGACGGCTATCGCGAGCGCCTGTTCGACTCGGCCCGCACCTTGGAGCCTTGCGCCGAGGCGTTCCGGGTCATCACCCGCGACGGCGCGGTGAAGTGGCTGTCGGGGACCTTGCGGGCCGAGCGGCTGCCTGGCGGCGATATTCTCTGGGACGGTGTCCTGATCGACGTGACCGAGCGCATGCGGGCCGAGCATCGCCTGGAAATGATCATGGATCACGCCGCCGACTGCGTGATCACCATGAACGACGACGGTCGTATCGAAACCGTCAACGCCGCCACCCTGAGCGTCTTCGGCTATACCGACGACCCCCTGATCGGCGCCGAGGTCGCCACCCTGCTGCCCGGCATCCATGCCGCCTGGCATGGCGCCGACGATGGTCTCGGCGCCGATGAGGGTCTCGTCGGGGGCGATGGTCTCGCCGGGGGCGACGTGGACGGCGGCCTGCTGGGCGCCGGGCCGCGCGAACTGGTCGGGCGGCGTCGCGACGGCAGCCTCTTTCCCGTCGAGCTGTCCCTGTCCGAGGTCCTGGCCGAAGGCCGCCGCCTGCTGATCGCCATCCTGCGCGACATCACCGAGCGCAAGGCGACCGAGGCTCGGTTGCAGGAAACCGAGCAGCGCCTGCTCAGCATCGCCGACAACATCCAGGGCATCGTCTTCCAGCGCCAGATGGACGCCGACGGCACGCTGTCCTTCACCTATGTGTCGGAAGGCTGCCGGGGCCTCTTGGGCATAGACCCGGACGACCTTCTGGCCGACCCCACGCCTTACATGGACCTGATGGACCCGCAGGACCGCGCCCTCTTCCGCGAGGCCGTCCGCCGTTCGTCGCAGACCCTGGAGCCGGTCGAGAACGACATGAAGGTGACGGCCCTGGACGGCCAGACGCGCTGGCTGCGCTCCTGGTCGCGTCCGCGGCGCCTGGCGGGGGGCGTGATCGTCTGGGACGGCGTGGCGCTGGACGTCACCGACCGCAAGACCGCCGAGGAGGAACTGACCTTCCTGGCCTATTACGATCCCGTTACGGGTCTGGGGAACCGATCGTTGTTCGACGAACGATTTCACCGCGCCCGGGACGTGGCGCGACGCATGGACTCCGGCGTCGCCGTCCTGTCCATCGGCATCGACCGTTTCTCCATCGTCAACGCCACCCTGGGCCACAGCATGGGCGACCGGGTTCTCAAGGCGGTCGGGAAGCGGCTGCGGGAACGCCTGCCCGACGACGACCTCTTGTGCCGGGCCGGGGGCGACCGCTTCCTGGCCATGCTCGGCAACGTGTCGGGGGAAGAGGAGATCACCGGCATCATGACCGGGCTCCTACGCGGCTTCGAAACGCCGCTCGATGTCGATGGCCAGTCCTTCGACCTGACGGTCTCCATCGGCGCGGCCCGGTTTCCCCGCGACGCCGACGATGTCGAGACCCTGGTCATGCACGCCGAGGCCGCCCTGCACCGGGCCAAGACGGAAGGTCCGGCCTCCATGCTCTCCTTCGACGAGGAGATGGGGCGCCGGGCGCAGAACATCATGACCATGCAGCACCGCCTGCGTCGGGCCTTGGACAACGAGGAATTCGTCGCCTATTTCCAACCCCAGATCCAGACGCGCAGCGGCAAGATCGTCGGCATGGAGGCCCTGGTGCGCTGGATCAGCCCCGAACACGGCCTGATCCCGCCGGGCGATTTCATCGAGGTGGCCGAAGACTTCGGCCTGATCGACGCCATGTGCGAACAGGTGCTGCGCGACGCCTGCCGGTGGAACCGCCGTTGGCAGACCCTGGGCTTGGCCGAGGTTCCGGTCGCCGTCAACATCTCCGGGCGGCAGTTCCACAACAGCCGTCTGCTGCTCAGCCAGGTGGACGGCGTGCTGCGGGAGTGCGGGATGGACCCGTCGTTCCTGGAGCTGGAGCTGACCGAAAGCTCGGCCATGAGCGACCCGGAGAACGCCATCCGCGTGGTGCGCCAGCTCGACGACCGGGGCATCGGCTGCGCCATCGACGACTTCGGGACGGGCTATTCCTCGCTCAGCGTCCTGAAGCGGTTTCCCATCCGCAAGTTGAAGATCGACCGCTCCTTCGTCAACGAAGTGACCACGGATCCCGGCGACGCGGCCATCGTCTGCGCCATGATCGCCATGGCCAACGCCCTGAATTTGAAGGTCGTGGCCGAAGGCGTTGAGACCCAGGAGCATCTGGACTTCCTCCATGGGGTCGGTTGCGATCAGATTCAGGGCTATCTGATGAGCCGTCCGCTGCCCGGAGAGGCGATGGAGGCCCTGTTCCGGGATAAGCCGGACATGCCGCGGCCCGGATGATAGGCGAACCGCGTTTTCTATATAAAAAACAACATGGTGTGCGGGGAGCTTTGGGTTCTTGACGAAGCCCGTCGCACACGCGGTGGGTGCGTTCATCGGGGAAATCGGGCTGATTGGACCGCTATCGTGTCACTGGCGCCGCGCCGGCGAACAGGGTAAACTGCATTCGCAGTTCATGCTGCGCCCGGCGCGCCATCTTGTTCCACATACGGTATAAATCGGTCGGCCCGCCGCCGTGACCCGCCCGTCATTCGCCGCCCCGGAGGCCGTCGTGCCGGACGTTAAGAAAAGCTATACCGTAGCCTGTTCCTCGGGCTTTCGGGACGCCGTCCTCGGCCTCGCCGCGCGGCGTAAGGTCAATGCCGCCGACCTCGCCCGCTCGGTCCTTCTGGTGGTCCCGCCCGCCGTCGTCGACGCCTATCCCGATCCCGGCGCGCCGCCCCCCGGCGACCGCGAAACGGTCATTCTCCGCACCGGCCCGGCCAGTGGCCGGAGCATGAAGCGCAAGCCCCGCCTCCAGCTTCGCTTGCCCGACGGCCTGACCCCGACGATCATCCGTAAAGCCCTGAATCTGGGGCTTGCGCTCGATGGCGGAACGATGGGTCTGGTGGTCCGCGACCCCCGCGGACCGGTTCTCGGCCCGGCTCCGGCGGACCCGCCGCCGCGTCCCGCGCCGCCGCCCCCCGATCCGGCTCCGGACACCGCGTCGCAGGAGCGTCTCGCCGCCCTGCGGGCGGAGATCGACCGCCTGTCGGCGGTGGTCTCGGTGCTGTCGTTCGATCCCCTGCCGCAGGGCGTGGAGACCAAGGCGGACGCCTTGCACGTGCTTGGATTTCCGCCAAACGCCAATCCCGATAGTCGGGAATTGCGGGCGCGCTTTCGCCTTCTGGCGACCATCCACCACCCGGATGCCGCCAACGGCAGCCATGCCCGCATGAGCCAGCTCAACGCGGCGATGGATTTGTTGCGACGCTAAAAAAGGTTATCGGTCGCCGACCCGTCCGTCGCCGGTTACTCCTGGACGACATCGGGCTTGGCGCCGTCCTCGCCGGTTCGCTGGCGGTTGGAGGTCACCAGCCGCTCGCAGAGCATGCGCGACAGGTTGAGGAGCAGCTTCGACGCCAGTTCCGGCGCCGCCTTCATCAGCTTGCGCAGATAGGACTGGCTGAGGACCAGGATGCGCGCGTCGCTGACCGCCACCACGTCGGCGGTGCGCTCGGAATCGGCGATGAAGGCGATTTCTCCGAAGGCCTGCCCGACGTCCAGGACCGCCAGGGTGACGTCGCCGCCGGGCAGGCGCACCTCCACCAGCCCGGCCAGGACGACGAACATCTCCGTGCCCACGGTTCCGGCCTTGATGATGCGGTCGCCCTGCTTGACCTCCAGCATGGTGCCGCCCCGGAACACCTGCTTCTGTTCCTCGTCGGTGAAGTCGGCCAGGATGGTCGGCGTCTCGGCGGCGGCGGCGCGGACCTTGTCGGCCAGGAATCGCCAGAACAGATCCTCCTGCTGGACCCACTCGCTCACCACCGAAACGGTCGGCACGGTTTCGCGCAGCCAGGTCGCCACCGGGCCGCCGTCGACGGCCGAGGCATGGTGCCGCAGCGCCCGCCACAGCGGCGAGCGGATGGAGCGCAGATGGTCGCCGTCCCGCAGGACCAAGACCAGGGGCACCATGTAGCCGAGGACCGGATCGGCCACGTTGCCGGTGAAGCGGCGGTAGCCCAGGTGTTCGTACAGGTCCACCAGACCGGGCGTGCAGGTGCAGAAATCAAACTGCGCCGGACTGTCCAGGCCGTCGGCGTAGGCCCTGTTGACCAGCGCGGGCATGGCCTTGCCGCCGCGTTCCCCGGGGGACACCATCAGCCGTCCGGTGAAGGAGAAGGACTCGGCGCCGAAGGCGGTGAACCGCTCGAAGCCGTCCAGGGCGCCGTAGGCGGGCGGAATGCCCGCCGCCCCGTGGACGGTGCGCAAGGTGCCGACGATGGTCCCGCGTCCGCCGTCGCGGCCCTGGGTGCGGGCGACGTAAAGCGTCGCCTGATCGTCCAGCGCGTCGCGGATCCAGCGTTTGGCGTGATCGGCCTCGTCCAGGTCGACCTTGCCCATTTCCCGTACGTAGACGTCGTATCGGAAGCGGAATACCTCCGCCCGCTCGGCGTCGTCGGTGACGATATCGACGATGATCTGGTCGCGGCCCCGGCCCGCCATGGTCCTGCCCTCGTGCATCCCTGATTTTTTGTTACCATGGCCGCCGCCTAGTCCAAAGAGCGGAGTTGTATGGAGTCGGTGGATTTGGGTGTACGTCTCGCCGCCGCGCGTTATCCTTGGCGGGCCGCGTGACGGCCAAGTGACACAACCCGCAGGTCTAGGGACACAGCATGAAGCGCAGAGATTTCCTTGTCGGCGGCGCCGCCGCCGGTGTCGCCACCGCGACCCTTTCCGCCCCCGCCATCGCCCAGGGCAAGCAGACCTGGAAGCTGGTCATGCCCTGGCCGAAGAACGCGCCGGGCGTCGGCGTCAACGCCGAACGCTTCGCCGCCATGGTCACCGCCATGAGCGACGGGCGCCTGACCGTGAAGACCTTCGCCGGTGGTGAACTGGTGCCGCCGTTCGAGGTCCTGGACGCGGTGCAGAACGACGTCGCCCAGATGGGGCACGGCACCTCCTACTACAACGCCGGTAAGGCCAAGGCGCTGAACTACTTCACCACCGTGCCCTTCGGGCTGATGGCTTCGGAGTTGCAGGCGTGGCTGCGCTTCGGCGACGGCCAGGCGCTGTGGGATGAGATCTACGGCCAGTTCAACGTCGTGCCCTTCTACGCCGGAAGCTCGGGCGTCCAGGGCGGCGGCTGGTTCGCCAAGGAACTGCACGGCCTCGACGACCTCAAGGGCCTGAAGATGCGCATCGCCGGTCTCGGCGGCGAGGTCATGCGCCGCCTGGGCGTCGCCGTGGTCATGACGCCGCCGGGCGAGATCACCACCGCCCTGCTGTCGGGCGCCGTGGACGCCGCCGAATGGGTCGGCCCGTGGAACGACATCGCCTTCGGTCTCTACAAGGCGGCGAAGTACTACTACACCCCCGCCTTCCACGAACCCGGCCCGTCGCTGGAAGTGATCGTCAACAAGGACCGCTGGGCCGAGCTGCCCGACGACCTGAAGGAGATCGTCCGTCGCGCCGCCCAGGCGTCCAGCGCCGAGGCCAGCGTCGACTTCCTTTACCACAACGTCCAGACCTTCGGGGAACTGGACAAGTACGGCGTCGAGCTGCGCACCTGGCCGGAAGACGTGGTGACGGCCATGGGCAAGACCACCATCGAGGTCCTCGACGAGGTCGCGGCCACCGACGAGATGACCCGCAAGGTCCACGACAGCTACATGACCTTCCTCACGAAGGCGTCGCGCTACCAGGGATGGTTCGACCGCCGCATGATGGAGATGCGCGAGCAGGTCTGGGGCGCCTGACGGCGCCTCCTCCCGCGCGGAGGGTCCCGACGATCCGAAAAAAAGCCCCGGAGGATCCTCCGGGGCTTTTCT
>CAZFRK010000187.1:0-6546 GCA_964521375.1 uncultured Rhodobacterales bacterium | reverse complement strand
CGGGCCAGGGCGGCGTCAGGGCGGCCCGCGTCTCGGCGTCGACGCCGATCAGACCGGCGCCGCGCAGGACATTGGGCAACCGCCCGAAGGGCGTATAGCCGATGGAGCGGACCTCGAACTTCCAGCCCAGGGCCTCTGCCACGCCCATGGCCTGGCCGACGTTCCCCGCCCGGTCGTCGGCCAGCACCCAGATGGACGGTTCCTCCACGTCGTCACGCATGGAACAGATATCCCAAGGGTCAAGTGCCCTTGAAGGCCGGGCGGCGCTTCTGCGTGAACGCCCCGAGTCCCTCCCGGTAGTCCTCTGTCGCCAGAAACTCATAGCAGGTGTCCAGCTCCTCCGCCGTGATGGCATCCGGATTGGTCGTCAGGCGGCGCACGAAGGCCTTGTGCCAGCGGTTGACCAGCGGCGCCCCGGCGATGATCCGCTTGACCGTCGCCGCCACCTCGTCGCCGACCAGGGCATCGCCGACGACGCGGTTGACCAGCCCCATGCGCAAGGCGTCGGCGGCGCCGACGATCTTGCCCTCCAATAGTATCTCAAGGACGCTCGCCGGGCTTGCGTGTCGCAACAACCCCTGGATTTCCGGGTAGGCCATGACAACCCCGATGCGGTTGATGGGCACCCCGAAGCGCGACGACTCGCCGCAGATACGGATGTCGGCCATGCTCGCCAGCTCCAGGCCGCCGCCGACGCAGGCGCCGTCGATTCGGACCACGACCGGGTGCGGGCAGGCGCGCACGGCGTCCAGGGCGCGGCGCATGACCAGATCGTAGTCCTTGGCCTGGACGGCGTCCTTGCGCACGGTTTCAAATTCGCCGATGTCGGCCCCGGCGGCGAAGGCCTTGCCGCCCTCTCCCTTCAGGACCACGCAGCGCACGCCGTCGTCGGCGTTGATCGCCTCGAAGGTCTCGGCCAGCCCCTGCCACATGGGCAGGTCCATGGCGTTGAGCTTATCGGGCTTGTTCAGGCCGACGGTGGTGACAACGCCGTCTCGCGTGGTCAGGATGGGACCGGTCATGGCGGGATGCTCCTTGGACTGTTGTGCGCCCGGCCATTAAACCTTAAACAGACGCCGACGCAACCAGCAGCCAGGACTCCCTTCGATGCAGACAGTCTCCCGCACGCCGGAAAGCAAGAAGGCCGGCCTCGTCGCCGCCGAAATCCTGATCGAGCTGAAGGCGGTCAATTTCCGCCCCGACGAGCCCTACACGCTGACCGCCGGTTGGAAGAGCCCCGTCTACATCGACGTGCGCAAGATCATCAGCTATCCGCGCGCCCGCAAGAAGATCATCGAGTTGGCCGTCGCCCAGTTGGAGCGGGAAGCCGGGTTCGAACGGTTCGACGCCGTGGCCGGCGGCGAGACCGCCGGTATCCCCTACGCCGCCTGGGTGTCCGACGCGCTCGGCCTGCCCATGCAATACGTGCGCAAGAAGCCCAAGGGCTTCGGTCGCGACGCCCAGATCGAAGGCGACCTGAGCGAGGGACAGCGCGTCCTGCTGGTCGAGGACCTGGCCACCGACGGCGGGTCGAAGATCAACTTCCTGAACGCCCTGCGCGACGCCGGGGCGATCTGCGAACACGCCTTCGTGGTGTTCTTCTACGGCGTCTTCCCCGGCGCCCTGAAGTCCCTGGAAGAAGCGGGCATGAAGCTGCACTTCCTGGCCACCTGGTGGGACGTCCTGGAAGTGGCCGAGAACGGCGGCCATTTCGACAAGGCGACCATCAACGAGGTCCGCAACTTCCTGCACGACCCGATCAAGTGGTCGGCGGCCCGCGGCGGACGCGGCGAGGAAGGCTGATCCCCAAGAGGAGGCACGGCATGGCGACGACGATCCGGACGGTCTTCACACTCCTCATCCTGGTCGTCGGCCTGCCGTCCCCGCTGGGACCCGGCGCCGCCCGCGCCGCCGACGCCCAAGCCTTGAGCATCGGCATCACGCAGTTCCCCCACTCCCTTCATCCGTCCATCGATTCGATGGCGGCGACCAGCTATATCCACGGCTTCACCCGGCGGCCCATCACCGCCTATGACGCCGACTGGCGGTTGACCTGCCTGCTGTGCGCCGAGTTGCCGACGCTGGAGAACGGCGAGGCGGTGATCGAGACCGTGCCAAAGGACATTGGCGACGGCTCCGGGCGCGGCATGGCCGTCACCTATACCCTGCCCGCCGATGCCCAGTGGGGCGACGGCACCCCCATCACCACGGCGGACGTGGTCTTCACCTGGGAGGTGGGCCGCCATCCCGACACCGGCTTCACCGCCGCCGAGGGCTTCCGCCGCATCCTGTCCGTCGACATCGTCGACGACAAGACCTTCACCCTGCATCAGGACCGGGTGAGCTTCGCCTACAACGCCATCAACGACTTCCGCCTACTGCCCAAGCACCTGGAGGCGGCGGCCTTCGCCGACCCGGCGACTTATAAGGCCAACAGCCTGTACAACAGGGCACCGACGACGCCGGGGCTGTGGTTCGGCCCGTGGCGTCTGGCCGACATCACGCCGGGCAGTCAGGTCGTGCTTGAGCGCAATCCCCATTGGTGGGGCAAGGCCCCGGCCTTCGACCGCGTCACCGTGAAGGCGGTGGAGAACACCGCCGCCCTGGAGGCCACCCTGCTGTCGGGCGGCATCGACATGATCTCCGGCGAGGTCGGCCTGGGCGCCGATCAGGCCCTGGCCTTCGAGGACCGGCACGGCGACCGCTTCGCCATCCTCTACCAACCGGGCCTGTTCTACGAACACCTGGACCTGAACCTGGAGCGCCCCGTCCTGGCCGACCGCCGGGTGCGCCAAGCCCTGCTGCACGCCATCGACCGCGAGACCGTCGTCGCCCGCCTGTTCGGCGGCAAGCTGCCGGTCGCCGACACCTCCGTCTCTCCGTTGGACTGGGTGCATGACGACGCCCTTTCCGCCGCCGCCTACGACCCGGCGCGCGCGAAAGCCCTGCTGGACGAGGCCGGATGGACGCCCGGTCCCGACGGCGTGCGGATGAAGGACGGCGCGCGCCTGTCCGTGGTCCTTCAGACCACCGCCGGGAACCGCACCCGCGAGCGGGTCGAGCAGGTGCTGCAATCCATGTGGAAGGCCGTCGGCGTCGAGGCGGTGATCCGCAACGAACCGGCCCGCGTCCTGTTCGGCGAGACGACGACCAAGCGCAAGTACGACGGCGCCGTCCTCTTCGCCTGGATTTCCAGCCCCGAGAACGTGCCCCGCACGACCCTTCATTGCGACGAGATCCCGACCGCCGAGAACGCCTGGATCGGCCAGAACTACACCGCCTATTGCGATCCCGAGATGGACGCCCTGATCGACGCCATCGAGACCGAGTTGGACCGCGACAAGCGCCAAGTCCTGTGGCACCGCCTTCAGGAAATCTACGCCCGCGACCTGCCCGCCCTGCCGCTGTGGTTCAAGGCCGAGCCCTACATCCTGCCGCCTTGGCTGCGGGGGGTGACGCCGACCGGGCATATGAACTACTCCTCCCTATGGGCGGAAACCTGGTGGGACGCGCGCCAGGGGCGGGACGGGCGGGAGTAGGCGGCCTTGCCCGATCTCGCCGCCACGCTTCTCCGACGGCTGGCGCAGTCGGCCCTGGTGCTGCTGGTCATGTCCTTCGTGGTCTATGGCCTGATCGGCCTGATGCCCGGCGATCCCATCGACGTGATGATCGCCACCCTGCCCAACATCACCGCCGACGACGTGGTCCGGCTGCGCGCCCTGCACGGCCTGGACCGCCCCCTGGTCGATCGCTATGGAGAGTGGCTGAGCGCCGCCCTGTCGGGCAACCTGGGCATGTCGCGGCTGTTCAACGCCCCGGTGATCGAGGTCATCGCCGAGCCGCTGGGCCGCACGCTCGTCCTGCTGTCGCTGTCGGTCGTCCTCTCGGCCCTGATCGCCCTGCCCATCGGCATGATGGCGGCCCTGCGACCCCGGTCCTGGTTCGACTACGGGATCAACCTGCTGGCCTTTTCCGGCCTGTCCATGCCGGTCTTCTGGCTGGGCATCATGCTGATCGTCGTCTTCGCCGTGCACCTGGGCTGGCTGCCGTCGGGTGGTCTGGGCGGACCGGAGCATCTGGTCCTGCCGGTCGCCACCCTGTCGGTCGCCACCATCGGCCAATACACCCGCTACATGCGCGCCGCCATGCTGGAGGCCCTGCGTCAGGACTATGTGCGCACGGCGCTGGCCAAGGGCGCCGGGCGATGGCGGGTGGTCCTGGGCCATGCCCTGCGCAACGCGCTGATCCCGGTCGTCACCATCCTGGCGCTGGATTTCGGGGTCCTGTTTTCCGGCGCCCTGATCACCGAGACGGTCTTCGCCTATCCCGGCATGGGCAAGCTGATCTACGACGCCATCATGGGCAACGACTATGCCCTGGCCCTGGCGGCGCTGCTGCTGGCGACGGCGGTGACGCTGTTCGGCAACGCGCTCGCCGACGCCACCTATAGCTTTCTCGACCCGCGCATCGGGGGGCGCCGATGATCGCGCGTCAGCCCCCGGGACCAGGGACCCTATGGCGGCGCTTCCTGCGTCATCGCGGCGCCGTGGCGGGGCTGGTGGTGCTGACCATCGTCACCCTGGCCTGCCTGTCGGCGCCGCTGGCCGAGCGCGCCTTGGGCGTCGACGCCGAAAGCGTCGACATCCTGGCGACCTCCCAGCCGCCCAGCGCCGTCCATCCGCTGGGCACCGACGACCTGGGGCGCGACGTTCTGGCCCGTCTGCTGCACGGCGGGCAGGTGTCCTTGCTGGTCGGCCTGGCGGGCGCCTTGGCGGCGGCGTCCGTGGGCACCGTCATCGGTCTGGTCGCCGGAACCCTGAGGGGGCGCGCCGACGCGGCGCTGATGCGGTTCACCGACGGCGTCATCGCCCTGCCGCTGTTGCCGCTGCTCATCGTCCTGGCCGGGCTGGACCCGACCAAGCTGGGCTTTTCGGAGGCCTTCGCCCGCTCGCCGGAAATGGGGCTGCTGCGCATCGTGGTCATCATCGCCTGCGTCGGCTGGACGACCACGGCCCGCCTGACGCGCGGCGCGGCATTGTCCATCGGGCGGCGGGATTTCGTCCGCGCCGCCGAAGCCCTGGGCGCCGGACCGGCACGCATCATGGCCCGCCACGTCCTGCCCAACGTGGTCAGCCCGGTGATCGTCGCCACCACCCTGTCGGTGGGCAACGTCATTCTTCTGGAATCGGCGCTGTCGTTCCTCGGCCTGGGCATCCAGCCGCCGGTGCCCAGTTGGGGCAATATGCTGACCACGGCGCTGGAAACGGTCTGGTCGGCACCCTGGCTGGCCTTCTGGCCGGGGTTCCTGATCCTGCTGACGGTGGTCAGCGTCAATATGATCGGCGACGGATTGCAAGACGCCCTGGACCCGCGCGGCGACATTCACCCGCCCCTTTAGCCCGAGCCGTCGGCCCCCTTCCGGCGTTCTGGTTCCACGGCGTCGATCTGGCGAAGAGGCCGACGCCCCCCTATACTCGGGCCTCGTCGGGGCCCTGGAGCCCCTTGGGAGATTGCTTATCGTGACGCGCAAGCACCTGCTTGTCCTGGCCGCCGTCCTGGCGGTGGTGGCCGCCCTGTCCTTTGCGGCGCGGGCCTTCATCATCGAACCGCGCGACGCCGCCCACCTGTGCGCCGCCGCCGACACCCTTTGCGTGGATCGCTCCGTTCCCTGGTGGTGCGGCTTGCGCGGCCTTCTGGTGACCTACGTCTTTCCCTGGTCGGGCTTCGGCTGGGTCAGCCTGGGGCTGGGCATCCTTGGGCTTATCTTAGGCCGCAGAGTACCCGCCGCCGGAGCGCTTCTGGTCGGCCTACCCGGCCTGGTCCTCTATGACGCCGACATGGCCGCTGTCGGCGTCGTCCTCGGGCTGTGGGTGGTCAGCCGCCCGCCCGAGGCGCCGTCCGCGTGGGCAACAGACCCGGCACGGCCATAAGGACGGCCACGACGGTCCACAGCCAAGCGTGGGTGTTGCTCGGCCCTTCGTTCAACAGAACACCGATGCCCGCCGCCGCCAGGACGGCGGCCAGGACGCGCTCCTGACGCGGGCGCGGCGACCGGGCCTGAAGCAGCAAGAGAACCGCCGGAGCCAGGAACATGCCGACCGGCAGGTCGCGGTAGCGTGATTCGAACAACAGCCCCAGCGTCGCGATGGTCATGGCGGCGAGCGGCAGGACGCGCAGACGCTCCAGATCGAACAGCGACGACAGGCGGGTCAACGGACAGGGCAGTCCGACAAGCGACCGCAGGGCCACCACCGACACCACGATGCCGACCGCGAACCAGCCGGTATTCACCGACCATTCCAGCCAGTCGCGGCTGGCCTCCGTCATATGCCAAAGTTGCAAGACGGCGGTCCCGGCGATCAACCAGCCGCCGACGGCGAGCAGGCCCAGCGTCGCGCCGTCGCGGGTCTCGCGGCGGGCCAACGCCCCGGCGACGGGCACCAGACCCAGGACCAAGGCCCCGGCCAGCCAGGCCCAGGCGTCGGGCCGCTCGACCACCGGACCGGCGAGGGTGACCTTGGGCTGGCGCCAGGCGTCGAAGACGCC
>CAZFRK010000186.1:0-6584 GCA_964521375.1 uncultured Rhodobacterales bacterium | reverse complement strand
CGGGACGCTGGGCGGCGACACGCTGATCCTGGTGCGGGAGCTGACCACCCTCCTGACGTGGGAAAACGCCGAGCTCAAGGCCCGCCGCTACAACGCGCTGACCGAGACCCTGGAACGCAAGCAGGCCCTGACCCGCTCCTACCAGGAGAAGTTCATCGCCTTCTACCGCGACCCCACGCTGGCCGAGGCCCTGGAGCCGGAGGTCCGTGAGACCTTGAAGGCGGCCAGCGTCGAACTGACCGAGGCGATGGAGACCAACGCCCGGCTCCTGCGGGGCGGCATGGACGCCGTCAAGCAGGTCATGGGACGGGTCGTCGCGGCCATGGAACAGATCAAGTCGGAGACGGCGCCGCACTACGAGGAATCCGGACGCCTGGAAGGAGGCGCCGGAGACCCCGGCCGCATGTCCCTGACCCTGAACAAAGAACTGTAAGCATCAGGCCGAAGCGACCCGGCAAATCCTGCCGACCGCGGCCTGAACCGAGGACCTCACCATGACCCTGACGCTCGCCCTCAACAGCGCGATTTCAGGCCTTCTGACGGCACAGAAGGGCCTCGACACGGTGTCGCACAACGTGGCGAACGTGAACACCCAGGGCTATTCGCGCAAGATCTTCACGCCGGAAAGCCGCATCCTCGGCGGCGTCGGCGCCGGTGTCCAGGTGGCCGAGGTAAGCCGCCGGGTGGACGAAGGCCTGCGCGAGGACTTGCGGGAGGCGACCAGCCTCAACTCACGCTACGCGGCGTCACAGGTCATCTATGACCGCATCCAGGATCTGTTCGGCCAGCCCGGGGACAACACCACCATCTCCCACGCCATCAGCGCGCTCGGCGCGGAACTGGAAACCCTGTCGGTGGAAAGCCACCTCGCCTCGCAGAAGGACGAGGTCATCTCCACGGCCACCACGCTGGCCGAGAAGTTCAATCAGATGTCCGAGGATCTGCAAACCCTGCGGGCGGAGATCGACAACGAGATCAGCCTCAACGTCACGACCATCAACGGCTATCTGTCGAACATCCAGACCCTGAACGAGAAGATCACCCTGGCCAAGGCCACCGGCAAGGGCGCCGCCGACCTGGAGGACAAGCGCGACGAGGTGCTGCTGCAACTGTCCAAGATGATGGACGTGAAGTACTTCATCGGCTCGACGGGCACCGCCACGGTCTATACCGCCTCGGGCGTGACCCTGGTGGAAAACGAGGCGAAGCGGCTGACACACAGCGCCAACTCCAGCCCCCTGCCTTGGGATTCGGCGGACAACGGCGGTATCGACGGCATCTGGGTCGGCACCGAGGATCTGACCGACGACATCCGATCGGGCCAGTTGCGCGGCCTGATCGACATGCGCGACAAGGAACTGGTCAATCTTCAGGCGCAGATCGACGAACTGGCGGGCGCCCTGAAGGAAACACTGAACAGCGCCCACAACAAGGGCACCTCCTTCCCGACCTTGATGAACAACGTCAAGGCGTCGCGGTCCTTCATCGACACCATGACCCAGACGATGAAGATCAACGACCTGAACGCCGATTCCGTCATCACCATCTTCGACGCCGACGGCGAACAGGCGGCGACCACCACCCTGCGGGCGCTGTTCCAATCGGCCAACGGCGGCACGGCGACGGATACGGCCACCATCCAGGACTTCGCCGACGAGTTGCAGAGCTGGCTGCGCACCTCGGCGGGCCTGCCCAACGCCGAGGTCAACTTCGGCGCGCCCATCACGACGACGGCCACCGCCAACGCCGCGGTCGGCACCAATACCCTGACCCTGGCCGACGTCAGCAACCTGAAGGCCGGGATGCGCTACCAGCTGGGCGGCGTGGACTACAAGATCGCCTCGGTCAATTCGACCACCAACCAGATCACCCTCGACCAGAACCTGGCCACCGCCGTCAACACGGGCGACGCGGTCACGGGCCAGCCGACCAGCGGCAAGATGGCCATCAATCTGAACGACAGCACCTACGGCATCGGTTTCCGGGATCAGGTCTCGAGCAGCGGCGGCGCCGACATGAGCGACCTGCCGATCTCCTTCGACATGAACGGTGACGGCACCATCGACCAGGAGCACGCGGGTCTGTCGGCCTTCTTCGGCCTGAATGACGTCTATGCCAGCGAGAAGAGCCAGTGGCAGTGGGATAGCCCGGTCCACGATTCCGGCTTTACCATGACCGGTGGTCTGACGCTGAAATTCTCCACCGGGACCGACGGCGTCGATATCGGCGGCGTGGTGGTCCAGGCGGGCGACAGCCTCGAGGACATCGCCAACCGCATCAACAACTCCACCGCCCTGCGCGACAAGGTGACGGCGACCATCGTCACCGAAGGCCGGGGTCAGCGCCTGCGCATCGTCTCGGAGGACGGTAGCGAACTGGCGGTCTGCCGCACCGCCGGGCTGAAGGCGGCTTACGACAACCTGGGCCTGGAGCCGTCCAGCGCCGGGGCGAGCCGCAGCATCGCCGTCACCACGGCCCTGTCCGAGAACCCGAGCCGCCTGTCCGGCGGCACCATGGAATACAACAACACCACCGGCGAGTACTACGTCTCCAAGGGCGGCAACGCCAACGCCATCAATCTGCTGGAAGCCTTCAACTCCAATCGCGAGTACAATACGGCGGGCGGTCTGAGCACGGCGCAGTTGCGCTTGGCCGACTACGGCGCGAACATCGTTTCGTCGGCGGCGGGCCGGGCGGCCAGCAACGAAGACGTCCTGGAATACCAATCCGGCCTGACCGAGGCGCTGGCCCTGAAGGACGCCGAGACCAGCGCCGTGAACCTGGACGAGGAACTATCGCAGCTCATGGTGTTCGAGCAGTCCTATGCCGCCGCGGCGAAGATCATTTCGGCGACGCAGCAGATGTTCGACATCCTCAACGATATCATCCGCTAAGGAGGGTGAGTTATGGTTACGCGCGTCGCCACCAGCATGAGCCGCGAGATCCTGACCGCTCGCATGACCGAACTGCAGGCGCGATTGCAAGAGACCGGAATGCAGGTCTTCAGCGAAAAGAAGTCGCAGACCTACTCCGGCATCGCCTCCGACAGCTTCCGGTTGATCAGTTTCGAGAACCAGCGAGACCGCATTCAGCGCTATAAGTCGGCCAACTCGGTCGCCGAGGTCCGCCTGGAGTCCATGAACACGGCGGTCACGTCGGTGCGCGACACCGTCCTGGAACTGCGCCGCAAGGTCTTGGAGTTGTCGCAGCAGGGGATCTCCGGCAACGACGAGGATTCGGTCAAGGCGCTGGAGGAAATGCAAAAGCGCGCCTTTTCGACCATGCAGGACATTCAGTACTACCTGAACACCAACGCCGACAGCCGGTATGTCTTCTCCGGCGGCAAGACCGATACGCCGCCCGTAGCCCTTCCCTACGGCTCGCTGACGGCCTTCCAGGCCGCCTACGACGGCAACGACGTGACCTTCCCGACGACCCAGGCGGCGAATTTGTTCGACGTCACCTTCGCCGGGATGGACATCACCGCCGCCAACGTCGACGTCGAACCGGTCGACACGGTCGACGACCATGGGCAACTGACGGCCACCGGCACCAACGACTTCGTCACCCGCACCCTGAGCAACGCCGAAATGGGGTCTCTGACCCTGAACAGCGCGGGCACCTTGCGGTCCGTCAACGAAGGCGTCTTCTCGACCTTGACCCGCGGCGCCACGCTGTTGCTGGACGACGGCACCGCCGCCGCCGGCAACCAGCAAGCCTATACCGTGACCGACATCACCGCCGATGGTCGGCAGATCACCGTCACCCCGCCCCCGGCGTCGACGGAAACCCTGGCCAACGCCAAGCTGCACCTGACCGTCCCCGACGGCACCAAGATCACGATCCAAGGGACGTCGGGCATCAACGGCGAATATACGGTGGACTACCCGACCCCGTGGCCCGGCGCCGCCACCGACGGCACGGTTCTCTACGTCAAGCCCCAGCTTCCCGCCACCGGCGCCTTGCCCGCCGGATCGGTATCGGTCAAGGCCCAGTCCTATTATCAGGGCGACGACCTGCAAAGCTCGCACCGGGTGGACGACCATCGCGCCATCGATTTCGGCATCAACGCCAAGGACCCCGCTTTCGAGAAAGCGTTCCGGGCCTTGGGCATCCTCGCGCAGGGCGCCCCGACGACGGACGGCGCGCCGCTGCAATCCTCCGGCGCCAACTTCGACTCGGCGGCGATGGAAGCCCGCATCACCGAAGCCCTGACCCTGCTCAATGATTCCCTGGAGCATCGTCCGACGACGGCGGAGGACGCCAGCGACCTCGACTCCCTGGCCCGCCAAATCGCCAGCAACCACAACCTCCTGTCGGCGGTCAACACTCAGCACACGGAGTCCATCGCCTATCTGGAAATCCGCATGAGCGACATGGAGAACGTCAACATGACCGAGGCCGTGACCCGCCTTCAGGACGATTCCCGGGCACTGGAAATCAGTTACGCGACCATGTCTCGCGTGATGTCCTTGAGCCTGCACAACTATATCTAGGCGGCGGGTCGGACGCTTGGTATGCCCAGGCTGGACGTGGTATAGTTCGATTTGAGAGTCCTCGCGCCAGAAGGGCGCGTCTGGAGGTTCGGCAGATGATTACGGCCCTGAATTCCGGCTTCGACAGCCTGAAAGTTTCCCGCGATTCCAGCGG
This sequence comes from uncultured Rhodobacterales bacterium, assembly GCA_964521375.1. GTDB lineage: Bacteria > Pseudomonadota > Alphaproteobacteria > Rhodospirillales > Rhodospirillaceae > CAZFRK01. The sequence continues at coordinate 1,934 of CAZFRK010000186.1, read as the reverse complement.
CGAGCTTTCCGCCCGCATCTCCCAGCGCCTTCAAGAGACCTTCCAGGAGCAAGAGGACGCGGCGACCGCTTCCTATGAGCAGAAGGTCAGCACCATCGACTTCGAAAGCGACCGCTGGGCCGACGTCAAGGCGGGCATCTACACGGTCACCTCGGCCTTCGATCACGCCGCCGACAGCATGGAAACCATCCGCGCCAGCATCCTTGAACTGGGGGCCGGCATCAGCAAGGCGGCCACCGACGTGGACCTGGGCCGCCAGCGGTACGACGCGGCGTGGCAGCGCATCCGCGACGCCGCCGATTCCTACAGCGCGACCTACAACCCCATCGGCAAGGTCGATTCGGAGAGCTGGACGCCGAACACCATCTCCTACAAGGAGGCGCCCGGGTCCAGCATGGTGTCCCTGAGCGGCACCTACGCCGGGACGGACTTCCGCATCACCACCGCCGACGGCACCGTCTGGCGCCCCGACGACGGCTTCGTCCTGCAGGAATACAACGGCGACGGCAGCAAGGGCGACGGTCTGGCGTCGATGAAGAACGCCGTGACCCTGACCGGCTATGACGAGGCCACCGGCGCCATCACCATCGAGATCAACCACGGCGACCATGTGGAAGCCGTCAGCGGAACGCTGGAGCAAGGGGGCATGAAGATCATGCCATCCTGGTTCCACGACGGCTTCGCCACCCCGGAGGGGCTGGCCGACGCCCGCACCGGCATGCGGGGAGCCATGAGCAGATACACCCTGGCCAACAGCGTCGTGGTCTCCGGCCAGGAGCGCATCGCGCAAAGTACCCGCAAGGTCGACGACGCCCTGGACAGCCTGACCAAGGAGAAGTCCGACGCGCTGCGGACTCAGATGGAAGACAGCCTGCAACGGCAGATCGAGCTGCGCCAGCAGATGCAACTCATCGCCATGAACATTTCCGGACAGTCGTCGCAGCAGGGTCTCTACGCGCAGGTGTTCAGTTCGACGATTTCCAACAACCAATTCCTCCAGATCGACACCTGAGCCGACCTCCGTGACGATCCAAGCGCTGATGGACGCACTCGAGGACATGGACCAGCCCGACGGGCTGGAGAGGGCGCGCGCGGCCCGCCGAGTTCTGGCCCGGGACATCCTGGCCGGTCGCCAGACGGTACGGGACGAAACCATCGTCCTGCTGCTGGAGACGGGCGTCTCCTACCTTCCCGGCGACGACGAAGACTTGACGCTGTGGGAGACGGCGCGCGCCGGTCTGGCCGACGACGACGACCGTTTCGTCCGCTCCGTCGGCGCGGCCTGCCTGTTGCGTCCCATGTGGGAGCTTCTGCCGCACGTCCCGCTGTCCGCCCTGCCGACCGCCACCCTGGCCCCGACCATGGACATTCTGCTGGCCCAGCCGCAGACCACCATCCTGCCCGATGCCCCGGCCCACCTGCGGCACGTCATGGAAACGGTCCTCCAGGCCGCCCAGGACGCCTTCGCGCGCACCCAGGGCAAGGAGCGACGCCGCGAAGACTGGATGGTCCTGATCACGGCCGTCAATAGTGCGCGCGTCAGCGGCGCCTACATGGACGGCGGCGACAGCCTGCGGCGGCTGATGGAGATGCGGGGCCGCCTCGTGGAACGCGTGGCCGCCGCCATGGTCCACCAGACCGTCAGGCTTCCCGACCGCCCGACGCGCGACCGCCCGCTGGTGGCGCTGGTGGCCCTGGCCTGGACCGACGGCACCGAAGGGGCGTCCAATCTGGCCCATTTCGAGGATCTGACCGCGGCCGGATTGGATGTCGTCCTGGTCGCCCAGCGGGAAACCGGTAGCGCCACGGAACGCCGCTTCCTGGATCGCGGCGCCCGTCTGGTCGTCATCCCCGAAGATGAAGTCGACCCCTGGGCCAGGGCCCTTCTCGACCTGGCGCCCGAGGTCATCGTCTACGGCTCCAACATCTGCAAC
>CAZFRK010000185.1:0-6585 GCA_964521375.1 uncultured Rhodobacterales bacterium | reverse complement strand
GCTGGCGATCATCGCCGAGACATGGCCGCCCAGAGTGGCGGTGATGGTCGGCGCGGCGCCGCCGAAGGGAACGTGCGTGAACTGAGCGCCGATGGCCTTTTCAAGGGCGACGGCGGAAATGTGCCAGATGTTGCCGAAGCCCGAGTTGCCGACCGTGACGACGCGCGGATTGGCTTTCGCGTAGTCCACCAGGGCACCGAAGGTGTTCAGCTTGCTGTCCTTGCCCACGGCGATGGCGGCGGGGTCGAAGTTCACCGTGCAGATGGGCGCGAAGTCGGCGGGCGTGAAGGCCACGGCCTGGGTGGCGGGAAGGTTGTAGACGTATTCGCTCAGCATGACCAGATTGTAGCCGTCAGGCTTCATGTTCATGGCCTCGCTGAGGCCGACGGCGCCACCGGCACCCGGGCGGTTGACGACCACGATGGCCACGCCCAACTGCTTTTCTGCCGCGCGCGCCAGGGCCCGCATGGTCAGGTCGCTGCCGCCTCCCGGCGAAAGCGGTACGGTCAGCGTCACGTCCTTGGCGGGGAAATCCGCTGCCTGAGCGGGCGCCTGGGCCGTCAGCGCGAAGGCACCGACCAGGGCCGCGCCCAGAAGCATGGCTTTCAATGGTTTCATAACGCGTCTCCCATATCGGGGTGGTTGGCTGGCGTGGGCCAAGTGGCGCGCGCCATGAGTCACGGCGTTTCCTTGGTCAGGCGTCTCCTTTCCTGGGCTGGGATTTCCGTTCCAGGACTTCCAGGGCGAAGACGCCGGTCACGGAAATATGGTCGGACAATTCCTTGCGGGCCCGGTCGGTGTCGCGGCGTTTCATCGCCGCGACGATCCGCTTGTGGTAGGCGTTCGATTCAAGCGCCGCGTCCCTGGAAAAGGACCCGATGCGGAACACCTCGATCTGGCCGCGCAGGGCGGTGTAGGTCGAATGGAGCCGGTGGTTTTCGGCGGCGATGAACAGGACGTCGTGAAAGGCCCTGTCGGAGGCGAAGAAGACCTCGGGGTCGGCCCCGATATCGGCGTTGTCGACGCGATCGACGGCCTCCTCCATGCGCTCCAGGAAGGTCTGGTCGGGATTGGCGAAGGCCAGATCCATCGCGCAAAGCTCCAGCGCGGTCCGCAACTGGACGATTTCACGGACGTCGTGGTCCGTGGGGTCGATGACGAACGAGCCGACATGGGGCTTGATCACCACCAGGCCCTCGTGCGCCAGACGGTCGATGGCCTGGGTCACGGGGCTTCGGCTGACGCCGAAGAAGTCGGCCAGCTTCTGGATCTCCAGCTTGTCGCCGAAGCCGTATTTTCCGCGGATGATGTCGTCCCGGATGATTTCGAAGACCTTGTCTTCATGAAGTTCCTTGATGAGATGCGCCATGAGTCTGGTCCCTGATCGTCTGCCCGCGCGGCTGGTCGATTGCGGCACGTCGTTCCGCCACCCTAGCGCGCGGCGGTCAAAGGCCAAGCTCGTTGTCGCGTCCGGCGCCGCGCCTCGGACCGCCCGTCCAGCCGAAGGGGCGACGGGAGGAGGGAGAAGGGTCCTGGCGGACGATGGGACCGACTTTTCCATGGACATTCCCTGGACCGCCGAGCGGCCCTCGTTTCGTATTGGTGGGGCTGGTCTCCATGCCCCTCCCTCGGCGGGGAGCGCGAACACCGGGGGAGGGGGCGCCGCGTCGGCGGCGGGACGGGTCAGCCCTTCAGCGGTTCGAGAACCTTGGCCAGGATGGCCTTGTCCTCCTCGGACAGTGGCACGGCGGGCGCGCGCGGTTGGCCGACCGGACTGCCGAGCATGGTGACGGCGGCCTTGATGACCGGCAGCCAGTGCGGGGCGGGCGGATTGCCGGGGCGCTGGTACATGAAGTAGTAGGACAGCGGGAGCATCTTCTTCCAGATATCCTGACCGGCCTTCAGATCCTTGTTCTTGGCCATGGCCTCGTAGAGGGCGACGGCATGGGTCGGGTAGACGTTGGGCATGCCCGACAGCCAGCCGTCGGCACCGACGGCGAAGGCTTCCAGCGGCGAATAGTCGTGGCCGTAGAGGACCTTCAGCTTGTCGCCGCACAGGTACTTCAGATAGTTGACGCGCATGGGGTCGCCATGGGCGGCCTTGATGCCGCAGATGACTCCGTCGTCGAGGAGGACCTTGATCTTCTCGGGCGACAGCTCGAAACCGGCGAACCACGGGTTGTTGTAGAGGATGAACGGACGGTCGATTTCCTTGGCCACGCGGGCCAGGTGGATCATCGTCGAGTCGATGGTCGGGGAATAGTAGTAGGGCAGGATGATCATGACGGTTTCGGCTCCGGCGTCGATCGCTTCCTTGCTCTGCCGGATGGTCGTCGCCGTGTCGTAATGCCCTGTGCCCGGATAGACCGGCACGCGCCCGTCGACCTGCTTGAGGACGGCCTTGACGACGCGGGTGCGTTCCTCGGGGCTCATGGCCACCGCCTCGCCGGTGCTGCCGGCGGGCGCCAGGCCGTGAACGCCGCGCTGGAGCAGCCATTCGGCATGGTTGCGAGTGCCTTCTTCGTCCAAGGACCCGTCGTCCTTGAACACGGTCAACATTGCGGGAATGACGCCTTTGGGGGTTTGCATCGTCCGAATTCCTCTGTTGGGGTCGCCGATCATCTAAAAGGTAACATGTTACATGTTTCATCGCAACGGGGCCGTTCTCACGCCGTCGGCCTCACCGACGGCGGGGGAGCTTAGGCGTTGATTTTCCATAAGATCAAACACGCAGGGCGCCCGCTTGAAAGCCGGGCGCCCTGGGAAAGACGTATGAACTGGAGGAGACTCGACCGTCAGCCGAGCAGCAAGGCGTCGTCGTCCAGTTGTTCCTGGCGCACCCGCGAGAACATGGCGAGCAGGTCTTCCACCGTCATGTCCTTGCGGTCGTCGCCCTGGATGTCCAGGACGACCTGGCCCTCGTGCAGCATCAGCGTTCGGGTGCCGTGGTCGAGGGCCTGACGCATGGAATGCGTGACCATCATGGTGGTCAGACGCTGTTCGCGGACGATGCGGTCGGTCAGCTCCATGATCATGGTCGCCGTCTTGGGGTCGAGGGCGGCGGTATGCTCGTCCAGCAGCAGGATGCGTGACGGTTGAAGGGTCGCCATCAGCAGGCTGACGGACTGGCGCTGGCCGCCCGACAAAAGGCCCATGGTGGCCTTCAAGCGATCCTCCAGGCCGAGGCCCAGGTGCTTCAGGTGGTCGCGGAAGATCTCTCGCACGTCGTCGCCGAGGGCCTGCCCGAGACCTCTTCGGCGACCGCGCCCATAGGCGAGGGCGAGGTTTTCTTCCACCGTCAGGTCGCCGCAGGTTCCCGCCAAGGGGTCCTGGAAGACGCGGGCGACGCGCCCGGCCCGCTTGTGGGTCGGCCAGTGGGTGACGTCGGCGTCGTCGATGACGACCCGCCCGGCGGTGACCGAGATTTCCCCCGCCACGGCGTTGAGCAGGGTCGATTTCCCGGCGCCGTTGGAGCCGATGACGGTGACGAACTCGCCGGGCGGAATGTCCAGGGTGACGCCGCGCAAGGCCCGCTTTTCGGTCGGCAGGCCGCGGTTGAAGGTGACGGTGATGTCGGTGCAGCGGATCATCGGCCCGCCTCCAGCGCCTTGCGGTCGCGCCGGGCCTGGGCGCGGCTCTTCACCTCGCGGCGCAGCTTGGGCAGCACCAGGGCGACGGCCACAAGGACGGCGGTGATGAGATTGAGGTCGGACGCCGTGAAGCCCAGGAAGTCGGCGTTCAGCGCCAGGGCGATGGCGAAGCGGTAGACGATCGAGCCGATCACGCAGGCGATGATGGCGACGGCGATGGTGCGGGTGTTGAAGAAGGTCTCGCCGACGATGACCGCCGCCAAGCCGATGACGATGGTGCCGATGCCCATGGTGCTGTCGGCGAAGCCGTTGGTCTGGGCGAACAGCGCCCCGCCCAGGGCGACCAAGCCGTTCGACAGCGCCATGCCGACATAGATGCGCTGGTTGGTCGAAATGCCGTTGGCGCGGGCCATGCGGTCGTTGGTGCCGGTGGCCCGCATGGCGAGGCCGTAATGGCTGGTCAGGAACAGCGACAGCAGCAAGGCGGCGATCGCCACGACCACGCCGACGAACAGGGGGCGCAGGAAAATGCCGGGCATCCCCATGTCCTCGAAGGGGGTGATGACCGTCGGTTCCATGATCAGCGCCACGTTCGGCTTGCCCATCACCCGCAGGTTGATGGTGTAGAGCGCCGTCATGGTCAGGATGGACGCCAGCAGATGAAGGATGTTGAAGCGCAGGTTCAGGAAGGCCGTAACCATGCCCGCCAGCGCACCGGCGACGATGGCCAGGGCGGTCGCCAGATAGGGGTTCCAGCCGACGACGATGAGAGTGGCGGCGACCGCGGCGCCGAGCGTGAAGCTGCCGTCCACGGTCAGGTCGGGAAAATTCAGGACCCGGAACGAGAGATAGACGCCAAGCGCCACCAGTCCATAGACCAAGCCGATCTCAAGGGCGCCAAAGCTGGCGACTGACGACATAAGGGAACTCCCGACAGACAAGCGAACCGGGGAGGGCGAACCCTCCCCGGAGACAGCAGGCTTACTCCACGATCTTGGCCGCGCGGTCAACCACGCTGTTCGGCAGGGTAACGCCGTAGGCCTTGGCCATCTTGGGATTGAGGTGGATTTCATCGCCCCGCGGAACGGTGACGGGAATGTCTCCGGGCTTGGCGCCTTCCAGGATCTGGACGACGATCTCGCCAGTGGCGACGCCGAGATCGAAATAGTTGAGGCTCATGGCCGCCAGCGCGCCGCGGGACACGGAATCGGTATCGGCGGCGAACACCGGAATGTCGTTGTCCATGCCGACCTTCACGACGGATTCGAGCGCGGTGATGATGGTGTTGTCGGTCGGGATGTAGATGGCGTCCACCTTGCCGATCAGGCTGCGGGCGGCGGTCATGACGTCGGCGGAACGGGGCGCGGCGGCGGTGACGATCTCGAAGCCCGCCTTGGGGCCTTCCTCCTTGACGCGGTCGACCAGGACGACGGCGTTGGCCTCGCCCGGATTGAACGGTACGCCGATGGACTTGGCCTCGGGCATGATCTCGCGGATCAGCGCCATGTGGCGGTCGACCGGCGACATGTCCGACGTACCGGTCACGTTGCCGCCGGGATGGGCCGGGTCGACGACCAGCTTGGCGGCCACCGGGTCGGTGACGGCGGAAAAGACGACGGGAATGTCCTTGGTGGCGGCGGCGGCGGCCTGCGCCGACGGCGTGGCGATGGCGACGATCACGTCCGGGGCCTCGCCGACCAGACGGCGGGCGATCTGCGCGGCGATGGCGGGGTTGCCCTGCGCGCTTTCATAGGAAAAGTCCAGCTTGTCGCCGGTGTAGCCGTGATCTTCCAGGGCCTTCTTGACGCCGTCGCGCACGGCATCCAGGGCCGGATGCTCGACGATGGCGGTGGTCGCGACACGGACGGGCTCCGCCTGGGCGGTGCCGTAGGCGGCCGAGCCGACGGTCATCATGACGGCGGTGGTAGCCGCCAGGGCGATGCGCGGGAACTTCATCTGGACCGATCCTCCGATTTGGGAAAGCGTTTTGTTGTTTCGTGGATTTTGGTCGCGGTCAAGGCCTCGCGCCCAAAGAACGACCGCGGCGGGGTGACCCTGGTCGAAACCGCCGCTCCGCCGACGGTCATCCGGTCGCCCCTCTAGGCGCGCCGCGTGGCGACGATGAACAGACGACGGAAGGGAAAGAGGGTCGTGCCGTCCGGCTCCCTTGGATAGGCGGCGCGCAGCCGCTCGGCATAGGCCGCCTCGAAGGCGGCCGCCGTCCGGTCTTCGAGGGCGGCGAGAAGGGGCCGCAAGGCGCTGCCCCGCACCCAGGCCAGGACCGGCTCGGCGCCCGAAAGGCGAAGCAGGTAGGTCGTTTCCCAGACCTCCAGCGCATCGCTGGTGGGGGCCAGCCAGCGGTGGTAGGCCTCGGGGCAGGCGACGGGCCTTGGTCGCAGCAGCGGAGCCAGGGACGCCGCCCAGGGACCGGCCTCGGCGACCTCCCGCATCAGCGCGTGGCTCGGTTCGGCGAAGTTGCGCGGCATCTGGACGGCGAGAACGCCGCCCGGCGCGAGCAGCGACACCAGGCGCGGAAACAGCGTCTCGTGGTCATTCCGCCAGTGCAGCACCGCGTTCGAGAAGATCAGGTCGGGCGGGATATCGGGTGTCCAAGTGGCGATATCGGCCTTGGCCCAACGGGCGGAGGGGCCCGAGGCCCTGGCCCGGGCGAGCATCGCGTCGTCCGAGTCGACGCCGCACAGGTGCGCCGTCGGCCAGCGCGTGGCCAAGACCGCCGTCGAATTGCCGGGACCGCAACCCAGGTCGCAGATGCGTCCCGGCGCCGTCAAGGGAACGCGGGCCAACAGGTCCACCGCCGGACGTGTGCGTTCGCCGCCGTACTTCAGATATACCGCCGGGTCCCAACTCAAGGCCGTCTCCATTCCGCGGGCCGCGAAGCGACCGCCGTAGGGCCCGATCATCGCACCGCGACCCAGGCGGCGGAAGCCCCGGCGCGCGCCGGGGCCCTATTCCGTCACGCCGTGGGGCGCGGAGG
>CAZFRK010000184.1:0-6603 GCA_964521375.1 uncultured Rhodobacterales bacterium | reverse complement strand
AGGTCCCGTTCAATACGATCCAGGCGCCGCAAGAGCTGCCCAGCGGTGTCCTGCGCCCTGGCCGGAAGTCCGCCCGCCATGCCGGACAGAACGGCGGCGGCCAACGCCGCCGACGCCAGGAAGCGGCGCATCGGCCCGCCGGGACCGGCGTATCGCGAAACCAAGACCATCGACACGGGGACCACCCTCCTCATGCTCGCTGCCACGTCAGAATGTCGGCAGCATAAACCGGCGATGCGGCGAAAGTAAGGTGCGGACAGCGACAAAAAGAAGGCGTCCGCCCCACCGTCGCCTGATCGGAGACGGGGTTCGGACGCCATCCTCGACCGTCCACCAGGACAGCCCGCCCAGCTTACTGCAGGACGGTCACGCCACGACGGTTCTGGGCCCAGCAGGCCTCGGTGGATTCGCCGCAAACCGGGCGCTCCTTGCCGAAGGAAACAACCCGCAGACGCCGCATGTCGACACCCTGGGCGACCAGGAAGTCCTTCACCGAATTGGCACGGCGCTCACCCAGGGCCAAGTTGTACTCGCGGGTCCCACGCTCGTCGGCGTGACCTTCGACGATCAGCAGGCGGTCCGGGTACTGGCGCAGCCAACGGGCCTGGTCGCGCAGGGTGGCCTGCGCCTCCGCCGTCAGGTTGTACTGGTCGAGCGCGAAAAACACACGGTCACCGACGACCGTCATGAATTCCTCGGACGACCCCGGCGCCGGGCCGGTCTGAACGGGAGCGGTCGCGGTCATGCCCGCGCCGCCGGTTCCGGCGCCAGTGGCCGCGCCGGACGCGCCGCCGGTTTCATCGGAGGCGGTCGAACAGGCGGCGAGCAGGGCACCGGCCGCGAGAACGGACAAAATGCGGAACTTCATTCTTACCCTCGACTCATGATCAAGTTGGTTGCCGAAACCGCGTTGGCCGCTTGAGGTTCCTCAAGTCAGCCAGCGGTGAAGCGGAGATAGAAACGTCTTCGCCTCGCCTTATACTGCTTTTAAGGTCACGCGTACAGGTATACTTTCATGTTCCTTCAACCACATACGTCATCATTTTGCCGTAATACCAGGTATCGAAACCGAAACATCACGGCGATTTGATGTCGGTCAGGGAATCAACGGCGACCACGCCGGATCGGACGCCCCCAGCGGGGTATCCAGGCGGCGTTCGTTATATCCCGTCAGGTCGATGGAATAGAGCTGAGGGTCGGCGCCGTTGCCGTTCTGACGGAAGAACATCAGCACGCGCCCGTTGGGCGCCCAGGTCGGGCTTTCGACCAAGAAGCCCGAGGACAGCATGCGCTCGCCGCTGCCGTCGGGACGCATGACGCCGATATAGAACTCGCCACCCTTCATCTTGGTGAAGGCGACCAAGTCACCGCGGGAGCTCCACACCGGCGTGGCGTAGCGCCCGTCGCCGAAGCTGATGCGGTGAACATTGGTGCCGTCCGCGTTCATCACGTAGATCTGCTGGCTGCCGCCGCGATCGGAGTTGAAGGTGATCTGCTGGCCGTCCGGCGAATAGGACGGGCTGGTGTCGATCGCCGGATGGCTGGTAAGCCGCCGCGTCCGGCGGGTGCGGAGATCCATCTCGTAGATTTCCGAGTTGCCGTCCTTGGCCATGGACAGCACCACCTTGTTGCCGTCGGGCGAGAACCGGGGCGCGAAGGTCATGCCCGGGAAGTCGCCCAGAAGCTCCTGCCGCCCGGTATCGATGTTGAACAGATAGACGCGCGGAATGCCCTGGTAATAGCTCATATAGGTGATTTCCTGCGCGGTCGGGGAGAACCGCGGGGTCAACACCAGGGTCTTGCCGTCGGAGAGGTAGCGGTGGTTGGCGCCGTCCTGGTCCATGATGGCCAGACGCTTGACCCGCTCCGTGGCGGGGCCGCTTTCGGCCACATAGACGATGCGCGTGTCGAAGTAGCCGTCCTCGCCCGTCAGGCGCTTATAGATCTCGTCGGAGATGATGTGCGCCACGCGGCGCCAGTTCTCGGGCTGGGTGACGAAGGCCTGCCCCTTGAGCTGGGTTCCGTTGAAGACGTCCCACAGGCGGAAGGCGACACGCAGGCGCCCGTCCGGCTGCTGCTGGATGGCGCCCTGGACCAGCACCTGCGCGTTGATGGCGCGCCAGTCCGCGAAGCGCGGTTGAACGTCCAGCGTCGGCAGGTCCTGGATATAGGCCGCCGGGCTGATGGGGGAAAACAGGCCCGACCGCTCCAGGTCGGCGCGGATGACTTCGGCGACGTTGCCGCCGGTCAGGGTCTCCGTTTCGTTGACCCCGGCGAAATCCGGCATGGCGATGGGCATCGGCTCGACGCGTCCACGCGTGATGTCGATGCGCACCTCGGCCTGCGCCGGAACGGCGGCCAGCGCGGCGGCCATCACGAAGACCAGCGCCAGAAGACGGCGGGCGAGAATATGGATCAGGGTCGCGATCATCGGCTGCGGCTCTCTTTTCAGCGGCGGCGGGGTCTAGAGGCGGCTCGTCGGTCGGAAGACCAGTTGCATGTCCTTGAAGATGTCGTATTTCTGCTTCGGATAGTCCAGGGGACTGGCCTTGTGGGCGGCGCGGAGGGCGGATTCGGTCATCGCCCGATAGGCGGAATCGGTGGTGTAGCGTCCCCAGGATTCACTGGCGACGCGCGCATCCACGACGTTGCCCGCCGGGTCGATGCGGATATTGAGCACGATCGCCATGTCTTCCAACCCTTGGGCACCGGCGTCGATCAGCCAATGCCGTTCGATCTGGGCGCGGATATGGTCCCGTTCCGTCATCGTCGCCTTTTCGGCGAAAGGCGCGTTCCGGATATTGGCGCCGCCGCCCGCCGGCTGGCTCGTCGTGGACGGTGCCGCGGCGGCCTTCGAGGCCTCCGCCTTACGCATCTTTTCGACGTTCTTGACCAGCGACGCGAAGGGGTCTTCCTCCGGCTTGGCGGGCGTCTTCTTCGGCTCGGCGGGCTTCTCGGCCACCTTCGGCTCCGGCGCCTTCTTGGGCGGCTCCGGCTTCTTCACGGGCATGGCGACCTTCGGCGCTTCCGGTTCGGCCTTCGGCTCCGGCGTCTTTTTCTCGGGTTCGGGCGGCGGCGGCACCTCGACCTTGGGCTCCTCCACGGGCGGCGGCGGAGGCGGCTCAACCTTGGGAGGCTCGGGCTTCGCCGGTTCAGGCTTGGGGGGCTCCGGTTTCGGAGGTTCGGGCTTGGGCGGTTCGGGCTTCGGCGGGTCCGGCTTTTCCACCTTGGGGGCCGGTGGCGGGGCGGCGGTCCGCTCCCCCAACTCCACGAGGTCGACGACGATGGGTTGCTCTTCCATCAGGGCGTCATCGGCGAAATGCGGCAGGCCGACGATCGCCAGGATGACGATCGTCAGATGCAGCAGAACGGAAATGACCAGACCTATACGCATTGGCGTCCATCGTCAGCGCCCGCGCGAAGGCGGAGCGCGCTTCCTCAAAGGCTCAGTTGGGCCGCGTCACCAGGGCGGCCTTGGTATAGCCCGCGGCATGGAGGGTGCCGAGCACGTCCATCACGCGACCATAGGCGATGGCGCTGTCGCCCCGCACATAGATGCGGGAGTCGGCGTTGACGTCCTTGATCGCCCCCAGGCGGGCGGACAATTGGGACAGGTCCACGGCCCGTTCCTGAAGGTGGATGGAGCCGTCGGCGCGCACCGTGACTGTCAGCGCCTTGTTGTCCTGGGACAGGGTCTTCTTCGCCTGATCCTTGGGCAGGTTAACGTCGACGCCGGTGGTCAACATGGGCGCCGTCACCATGAAGATGACCAGCAGCACGAGCATGACGTCGACCATCGGCGTCACGTTGATCTCCGACATGGGGCGTCGCCGGTGACGCGCCCCCAATCCCTTGGAATTCTGGTGAACGAACATGGCCATGACGCAGGCTCCTAGGTCCGCTCATCGAGCTGGCGGGAAAGAATGGCGCCGAACTCTCCGGCGAAGTTCTCCATCCGCTGGGCGTAGCGGTCCAGGTCCGAGGACAGCTTGTTGTAGGCGATCACCGCCGGAATAGCGGCGACCAGACCGAGCGCCGTGGCGAACAGGGCCTCGGCGATGCCGGGCGCCACCGTCGCCAGGCTGGTGTCCTTGGACAGGCCGATGGCGTGGAAGCTGTTCATGATGCCCCAGACCGTGCCGAACAGACCGACGAAGGGCGCCACCGACCCGGTGGAGGCCAGGAATCCCAAACGGCTTTCCAGGCTGTCCATCTCGCGCGTCATGGTGATCTGCATGACGCGATCCAGGCGCTGGCTGAGCCGCGCTCGCATGGTGGCGTCCCCGGCCCCGCCCTTCGACGAGGAGCGGCGCCATTCCCGCATGGCCGCCACGAAGACGGCGGTCAGCGGGTCGGCGGGGCGCCCGCCGATGCGATCATACAGCTCTTCCAGGGAGCCGCCGGACCAGAACTTCTCCTCGAAGGCGTCGGCGCGGGCGCGCAGGCGGCGCAGACGCATGACCTTGTCGAAGATGATGGTCCAACACCAGACCGATGCCAGGACGAGGGCGATCATCACGCTCTTGACGATGATGTCGGCCTGGAGGAACAGCCCGATGATGGACATGTCCATCTCCGCCGCTGCCTGCGCGGTCTGAGCGAGTGCCGTTGGCTCCATGGTGCTATGGGTCTCCCCTGGCCTATGCGGATTGAGGGACGGTCGGCGCGCGACCGCTTGACAGAAAATCGGTCAGGGCGGCGCGCAGCACCGCCGGAACGCGGGTCGGCCGACCGTCGGTGGTAATACAGGCCAGCTTGAGGGTCAGCGCCACCAGGACCGCGCCGTCCCGCTCCACGGTCTGCGCGACCTCCATGCTGGCGCCCTGCAAGGCGGTCAGGCGGGTGGTCACGGTGACGGCATCGTCCAGGCGCGCCGGTTTGCGGTAGTCCGCCGCGCAGTGGCGGACGGCGAAGGCGACGCCGTGTTCCCGCAGGTAATCCCGGTGCTCGACGCCGAAATGACGCATCATCTCGGTGCGGCCCCGCTCGGCGAACTTGAGGTAATTGGCGTAATAGACGATGCCTGCGGCGTCCGTGTCCTCGTAATAGACACGCAGCGGCAGGACATGGGTTCCATCGGCGCGGAAGGTTCCCGAGGAGGCGACGGTCATGCCTCGCCCTCCGTGCCGCGCCCATCCAGGAAGTCATATTGCGCCGTCCCCGGCGCCCGGCGCGGCACCGGCAACCCCAAATGGGCGAAGGCACCGTCGGACATCATCCGCCCCCTGGGCGTGCGCTGCAAAAGCCCCTGCTGGATGAGGAACGGCTCGATGACGTCCTCCAGGGTGTCGCGTTCTTCCGACAGAGCGGCGGCCAGGGTGTCCACCCCCACCGGCCCACCGGCGTAGTGATCGGCGATGCAGCGCAGATAGCGGCGGTCCATGGCGTCCAGGCCAAGCACGTCGACCTCCAGCCGCCCAAGGGCGGCGTCGGCGACGAAGGCGTTCACCGGCAGACGGTTGGCGACGGTGGCGAAGTCCCGGACGCGGCGCAACAGACGTCCCGCGACGCGCGGCGTGCCGCGTGATCGCCGGGCGATCTCCAAGGCGCCGTCTTCGGTCATGGGCAGGTCCAGCACCTTCGCTCCGCGTCTCACAATGGCCTCCAGATCCTCGGGCGCATAGAAGTTCAAACGCACCGGAATGCCGAACCGATCCCGCAGGGGCGTGGTCAGCAACCCCGAGCGCGTGGTCGCCCCGACCAGCGTGAACGGCTGCAGGTCGATGCGCACCGAGCGCGCCGCCGGCCCCTCCCCGATGATCAGGTCGAGCTGGAAGTCCTCCATGGCCGGATACAACACTTCCTCTATGGCAGGATTGAGGCGGTGTATCTCGTCGATGAAAAGGACGTCGTTGCGTTCCAGGTTGGTGAGAATGGCCGCCAGGTCCCCCGCCTTGACGATCATCGGCCCGGAGGTGGCGCGGAAGCCGACGCCCAATTCTCGGGAAACGATCTGCGCCAAGGTCGTCTTGCCGAGGCCGGGCGGTCCGTGCAGAAGGACATGATCCAGGGCATCGCCGCGCTGGCGGGCCGCCTTGATGAAGACGGAGAGGTTCTCGCAGGCTTGGCGCTGGCCGATGAAGTCGTCCAGGGTCAGCGGGCGAAACGAGGTTTCCGTGTCTTCTCCCCGTGCCTTGGCCGAAACGATGCGCTCCTCGTCGCCCATCGGCTACAGCCCCCTGCCAAGGTCTTTGAGCGCGGCGGCGATCAGGACGCTTTCCGCCGCGCCGTCCCCAGCCTGGGCAGCGGCCCGCGCCACGGCGGCGAAGGCATCGGATCGCCCGTACCCCAGATTCACCAGCGCCGACACCGCGTCGTCGGCGGTCGACGAGGCGACCGGGGCGACGGGGGCCATGCCGGCGACGGAAGGGAGCGGCCCGCCGACCGTCGCCATCGGCCCCAGGGCCATGCCCGCCACCTTGTCCTTCAGTTCGGAGACGATGCGCCCCGCCAGCTTCGGTCCGACACCGCTGGCGCGGGTGAAGACGGTCCTGTCCTGGGCGGCGATTCCATGGCGCAGTTGATCGGGGGCGCCGACCGACAGGATGGCCAGCGCCACCTTGGCGCCGACGCCCTGCACGGTGGTCAGAAGGCGGAAAAAGG
>CAZFRK010000183.1:0-6611 GCA_964521375.1 uncultured Rhodobacterales bacterium | reverse complement strand
CGAAGTTCTCGAAGGTGTAGCGCGGGTCCAGCGGCGCCGACAGGTCGTCCACCGGAGTCGCGGCGGCGGAGGCGGTCGCCTTGGGCGCGGCGCGGCGGGACTCGGTGGCAAGGGCGGGCGCGCCGGGGCGCGCCGCGGCGGCCTCCATGGACCCGCCTTCGGCGGTCGCCGCGGTGGTAGGGGCGTCGTTGGCGGCGACGACCACGTCGACGGTCCGCACCAGCGGGTTCTCTCCCGCCCATAGGGTACGAATCCGCTCCGCGTAATGGGTCAGGACCCAGTCGCGCATGAATCGGGTGGGGACGGAAAGACGAACGGACCCATCCTGGACACCGCCCAGACACATGGGCTGAACCCAACTGGTGAAGGCGGCGTCGCCGACTTCCTCGCGCAGTCGTCCTCGCACCTTTTGCCAGTGCAGGGCCGCCTGATCGTCCATCCGTTCCTCCGCGCGCCCCTCGCGCATCTGCATGTCCACCTACTCCTTCCGGTCCCGTGGCGGCGCCACTTTACGACCGGCTGTGACGGCACGTGGTCGTGCCTCCCCCCAAAACGCATCCCGCACTCCACCGGATCCCAGCCGGCGGCGATACATGAAAACGCCCTCCCCTCGCGACGCTGCGCGACGGGTGACGTCGGTCTCCTTCCTGGATGGCCCCCATGGTCGGGAACGGTCGTTCCCAAGGGGCCGATGGGCTTGCCGCGCTTCTGCGCGGGACCGCCCGCACGGTGCCGGGCCTGATTCTCAGGGCACCTTACGGTCAAGAGCCAGTAGGTCGTTTTCGGTCTTCTGATAAAGGACCAAACAAATAGCCTAGAAAAAATGGCTCAAAAACAAACTAAAAACCGATCGCTGATTCCGGATTTCTCCGATCTCGGCGCGTTCTGCGTCGTAAAGCGATAGAGGGTCCAGGACGCCGCGACCGAAGTGACTTGGCCGCCGACCAGTGGGCGGGGAAAATCTAGCCTCAAAGCGAGGTCCAAAACAATGAGATCGAAACGGGAACGCGCGACTTTTTTCCCTTGACGCTTTCCCGTCCTCGCCGGGACTCGGAGGTGGGCTTACGGCCATGCGAAAGGCCGCCGTCCCAAGCGGAGCGGCGGCCTTTTGGCAGACCTGCGTCTTTGGCCGCGCCGGGGCGCGGCGGCGTGGCGACCCTTAGGCGGCCAGCGTCTTGATGCGGGCGTTCAGGCGGGAAACCTTGCGGGACATGGTGTTCTTGTGGAACACGCCCTTCTGGGCTCCACGCATCATTTCCGGCTGCGCGACCTTGAGCGCGTCCATGGCGACGGCGTGATCGCCGGAGGCGATGGCCTTCTCCACCTTCTTGATGAAGGTGCGGACGCGGCTCTTGCGCGCGTGGTTGATCGCGAAGCGACGCGCGTTGCGACGGATGCGCGTCTTGGCCGACTTGTGGTGCGCCATGAGTTTCTCGTTCCGTAATGCGACTAGATGAAACCATTGGCGTCTCGTGAAGGCTCACGAAACGCGAAGCCGGGGTTATATGGGAAGGAACCCGGGCGGTCAAGGGGAGTCTTGCCTGGGCGCCCGGGCCGAGGGAAAAGGGCGCCCGAAGGCGCCCTTTCCGGACCGGGCGTCCGATCGTGTCAGCGGCCCTTGAAGTTCGGCTGCCGTTTTTCGACGAAGGCGGCCATGCCTTCCTTCTGGTCCTCGGTGGCGAAGGTCGAGTGGAAGACGCGGCGTTCGAACAGCAGGCCCTCCTTTAGCGACACTTCGTAGGAGCGGTTCACCGATTCCTTGGTCATCATGACCGCGGGGCGGGACATGCCGGCGATGCGCTGGGCGGTCTTGACGGCTTCGTCCACCAGATCGGCCAGCGGCACGATGCGGGAGACGAGGCCCGACCGCTCGGCTTCCTCGGCGTTCATCTGGCGGCCCGTCAAGCACATTTCCATGGCCTTGGACTTGCCGACGAAGCGGGTCAGGCGCTGGGTGCCCCCGGCGCCCGGCATGGTGCCGATGGTGATTTCCGGCTGGCCGAAGCGGGCGTTGTCGGCGGCCAGGATGAAGTCGCACATCATGGCGACCTCGCAGCCGCCGCCGAGCGCGAATCCTGCGACCGCGGCGATGATCGGCTTGCGGACCGTGGAGACGCGCTCCCAGCCGTTGGTGATGAAGTCTTCCAGGTAGACGTCCATATAGGACTTACCGGCCATTTCCTTGATGTCGGCGCCGGCGGCGAAAGCCTTTTCGCTGCCGGTGAGCACGATGCAGCCGATGTCGTCGTCGGCTTCGAAGCCGTCCAGGGCCTTGCCGACTTCCTGGATCAGTGGCGTGCAGAGCGCGTTGAGCGCCTTGGGCCGGTTCAACGTGACCAGGCCGACGTTGCCACGGGTTTCGACCAGAATGTGCTCATAGGGCATAACGGGTTGCTCCGTGTCTTCGATGGTCGCCAAGACCTGTGCGATTTCGGGGAAAGAATCAAGCCTCGGGGGCTTCCGTAGGGGAAGGGCGTCAGTCCTTCGGGGCCACCTGGAAGCGTACCGAGGAAGCGCCTCCGGCGGGGGTGATGTCGATGGTCAGGGTCTCGCCCTCGCGTCGCCAATGACCGGGCGTGGCGTCCGGGCGCCAGCCCATTTGCGGCAGCACCGAGCGGTAGAAGTCTAGGATGGCCGCCGCCGTCGCGGGGCCGCTGGCGCGCGCCTCGGCGACCCGCCCGTAGGGGCTGTCGAAGACCACCGTGCCGCCGGGGTCCTGGCGCAGGGACGGCATCAGCGGCAGGTCGTCGAAGCCGTCCACGAAGGCATCGGCCACTAACGCGCCGACCACGAGGGCATCGCCGCCGGGCGACGCGGCGGGGGCGGCGCCCGGGTGGGTGGCGGCGACCGCGGCCGCGAGCAGGGCGGCGGCCAGGAGGCGCGTTGGGTTCCTCATGGGGCGCCACGCTACCATTTCAACGCTGGCGGGTCGCACAGAAAAACGTCGAGCGGCCCCCCTGGACGAGTCGCGCCACCCCGCCGGTCCGCGCCCGATCGCAGGTGCAGCCCGGGCAGGCTTCCCCTTCTTGGTCGTAGACGGCGAAGGTGTGCTGGAAATAGCCCATCTCGCCGTTGACAAGCCGGTGGTCGCGCAGCGAGCTGCCGCCGCTCTCGATGGCCTCGGCCAGCACCGCCTTGATCGCCGCCGCCAGTCGGTCGGCCCGCGCTCCGGTGATGGAGGCGCAGCTTCGGCGGGGACTGATCCCGGCCCGGAACAGGGCCTCGCAGGCATAGATGTTGCCGATGCCCGCGACCACGGTCTGATCCAGCAGGGCCGGCTTCACGGGGCCTCGTCGACCCGCCAGGGCGGCGGCCAGGGAGGCGCCGTCGAAGCGGTCGGACAGCGGCTCGGGGCCGATGGCGGCCAGCAGGGGGTGGCTGTCCAGGGTCGAGGCCGGAGCGAGCGTCATCAGGCCGAATCGGCGCGGGTCGCGATAGGTGACGATCGCCCCCTCGTCGGTCTCGAAGGCCGCGTGGTCGTGCTTGCCCGCCGGGGCGCGGTTGGAGCCGGGGGGGCTGACCTCGAAGGTGCCCGACATGCCCAGGTGGCCGAGGGCGGCCATGCCGTCGTCCAGACGCCAGATCCAGTACTTGGCCCGGCGGCGGACCTCGACCACCAGGCGACCGGTCAGGGCGGCGGCGAATCCGTCGGGGAAGGGTATCCGCAGGTCGGGCCGGTTCACGGCGACCCGGACCAGGCGGCGGCCTTCCAACACGGGGCGCAGGCCCCGGCAGACGGTTTCCACTTCGGGCAGTTCTGGCATGGCACGGAAACCCTTGGGTCGAGGCATCGGCGAGGGCTTCTCTATATAGCGTTCCCGCCCGCCTTGGGCTATCGTGCGCGCCATGATGCAGGATAAAGACACCACCCACTTCGGCTTCCGCACCGTGCGGACCGAGGAAAAGCAAGGCCTCGTGCGCGAGGTCTTCGATTCGGTCGCCGCCAAGTACGACCTCATGAACGACGTCATGAGCCTGGGCGTGCACCGATTGTGGAAGGACCGCTTCGTCGACTGGCTGGCCCCCCGCCCCGGCATGCGCTGCCTGGACGTCGGCGGCGGCACCGGCGACATCGCCTTCCGCATCCTCAAGGAGGTGTCCCGGCGGCGTCAGGGCGACCAGCCGCCCGCCCACGTCACGGTCAGCGACATCAACGGCGAGATGCTGAAGGTCGGGCGCGACCGCGCCACCAACAACGGCATCGTCGAGAACATCGAATGGGTCGAGGCCGACGCCCAGGACCTGCCCTTCGAGGACGCCAGCTTCGACTGCTATACCATCGCCTTCTGCCTGCGCAACGTGACCGACATCGACAAGGCCCTGCGCGAGGCGCGGCGCGTCCTGAAGCCGGGCGGCCGCTTCCTGTGCCTGGAATTCTCGAAGGTGCAGATGCCGGGCCTGGACATGGCCTACGACGTCTACAGCTTCCAGGTCCTGCCGCGCATGGGGCAGGTGATCGCCCGCAATCGCGAGGCCTATCAGTATCTGGCCGAAAGCATCCGCCGCTTCCCGCCGCAGACCGAACTGGCGCGGCGCATGGGCGAGGCGGGCCTCGGTCAGGCGAGTTTCCGAAATCTGTCCGGCGGTATCGCGGCCATGCACTCGGCTTGGCGCGTCTGACGGGGTTGGGGTGTTCATGTTCCGCACCGTCCGCAATCTGGCCCGTTTGTTCCGTATCGGTCGGACGCTGGCCCGCCACGACGCCCTGTTCGTCTTCGAGAACATCGCCGTCGCCCGCGAGGTCATGGCGATCGTCCGTCTGGTCTATCGGCGCAGCGAATCGGGGCGCCCCGGCCAGCGTCTGGCGCGCGCCTTCGTGGAGTTGGGGCCGACCTTCATCAAGCTCGGCCAGGCCCTGTCCACCCGCCCCGATCTGGTGGGCGAGGACGTGGCCGCCGACCTGACCGACCTTCAGGACAAGCTGGAACCGTTCCCCTTCGCCGAGGCGCGCCGCATCATCGAGGAGGAATTCGACGAGCCGCTGGAGTCGCTGTTCAGCGACTTCGAGCCGTCGCCCGTCGCCGCCGCCTCCATCGCCCAGGTCCATTTCGCCACCACCGCCGATGGCGAACCGGTCGCCGTGAAGGTGCTGCGACCGGGCGTGCACGGGCAGATCCAGCGGGATCTGGAACTGTTCTTTTGGTTGGCGGAGATCGTCGAGAAGGCCCAGCCGCGCCTGCGCCGCCTGCGGCCCGTCGACACCGTGGCGACCTTCGAGGAATCGGTCGTCATCGAGATGGACCTGCGGTTCGAGGCCGCCGCGGCCGCCGAGATGGCCGAGAATTTCGCCGACGATCCGACCTTCCGCGTGCCCTCCATCGACTGGATGCGCACCAGCCAGCGGGTGATGACGCAGGAGCGCGTCTCCGGCATTCCCATGGACGAGCGCGACGCCATTATCGCCGCCGGGCTGGACCCCATGGAGGTCATCACCAACGCCGCCAACGCCTTCTTCAAGATGGTCTTCCGGGACGGCTTCTTCCATGCCGACCTGCATCCCGGCAACCTCTTCGTCGGTCATGACGGCGGCATCATCGCCGTGGACTTCGGCATCATGGGCCGCGTCGATCTGGCCACCCGCCGCCAGTTGGGCGAAATGCTGCTCGGCTTCCTGACCGGCGACTATCGCCGCGTCGCCGAGGTGCATTTCGAAGCCGGATGGGTGCCGCCCGAAAAGTCGCTGGACAACTTCACCCAGGCCGCCCGCTCCATCGCCGAGCCGATCTTCGGGCGTCCCATCCAGGACATCTCCATCGCCCGCCTGCTGGGCCAGTTGTTCCAGGTCACCGAGACCTTCGAGATGGAGACTCAGCCGCAGCTCCTGCTGTTGCAGAAGTCCATGCTTCTGGCCGAGGGCGTGGGCCGCGGTTTGGCCCCCAACATCAACATGTGGGAGCTGTCCTATCCTCTGATCGAGGAGTGGATGATGTCGAACCTGGGGCCGAAGGCGCGTATCGAACGCGCCGCCACCGGCGCCTACCGCTCCCTGGAGCGTCTGCCCGCCATCCTGGAACACGCCGAGCGGGCCGCTTCCATGATGTCGTCGGAAGGCGTCAAGCTGCACCCCGATACCGTCAAGGCCCTGGGGCGGCGCGGCAACGACCGCCTGCGCGGCCTCGTCCCCGCATGGGTGCCCTGGGCGCTGGTGACGGTCCTGGCGCTGATCCTCCTGATGGATTGAGGCTTATGCGGAAAGCCCTTCCAAATAGCCTATCCAATTGTCAAATCCGGGGCAGGCCGCGCGGATGGCAGCCAAGCCAATTGCTTCGGCCAATAAGGGGCCATGCAGAGTCTTGACGAATCTCTCCGTCGGCTTGTGCTTATCGAACCAGTCTGACAGACGGGATGACGGACAGGTGGATGGGGTGTCGTTGACCGATTCGGCGCCGCCGACTGATTCAACCACCTGTCTAATGACGGGGCTAAGGCCTGGGGCGTCTAGAAACTGTGCGATGGTTTCCGGATTCGCGAGAAGCAGAGTTTCGAACTCATAGCTTTGAACATAGGGGTGAAATGACCTTGGCCTGCCTAGGTGAGTTCGGATGCGCTCGCCTAACAGGCTGCGGAAAAAACGCCGCGCGCCGTTCTGGCTCTCCCCTCGGAGCGTCGAA
>CAZFRK010000182.1:0-6661 GCA_964521375.1 uncultured Rhodobacterales bacterium | reverse complement strand
CGCCGTCCTGACCGATCAGGCGCTTGACGAAGGTCACGGCCTTCTGCGGGTTGGCCCCGGAGTCATAGTGCACCAATTCCAGCGGGCGTCCCAGGACGCCGCCGTCGGCGTTGATTTTCTCGACGTACATCTGCAGCGTCTTCAGCTCGGGGTCGCCGAGGAAGGACGCCGGGCCGGTGACGGCCAGGAAGGTGCCGACCTTGATCGGGTCGGCGGCATGGGCGGGGGTCAGGGCGGACAGGGCCAGACCGGCGGCGGTCGCCGCAGCCAGGAACGTACGCCGGGTCACACGAGTCATCATCTACTATTCCTCCCTAGTCGGGTTTTTTGAGCCGTGCCCGTTATCGGGCGCCGGTCCGCTTCTTTTTGCCGCCGGTCGTGGCGCCGGACGGTTGGAGCGGTTGGTGAGGGCTAGGATACTAACCGCATCCGCGCCCGAAGTGTGTCACTTTTCCCTCTAAAAGACCGGAAACCAGCGAAATGTTTCAGATGAAACCAATACCGAATTCCCAAGCGGACTGAAAGGACTTTCTGACAGCCGCTCAATGGGCTTTCGGAAGCAGCGCGGACAGCGCCTCGCGCGCCTCGCCGAAGGCCTCGACGGACTCCTCGTAGGCTTCGCGGGCCTCGGAATAGCGTTCGACGCCGTCGGTGCTGATTCCGCCGCTGAACAGACGAACGTGCAGGTCCTCGCAGGTCTCCAGATTGCGGTCGGCGATCAGGCGGCGGCTCATGTATTCACGGGCAGCGCCCTGCTGGTCGGTCGAAAGGTCGGCGTAGGCGGGAACGTCCGGATGCCCCATGTCGGTGAAGTCCGACCGCAGGAGATCCCACATCTCCGCCCAGTCCTCGCGCGTTTCACCGGCGGTGAGGTGGCGATAGCCGAAGCGCGATAGCACGCTGCGACCGTTGCTGAACAGCTTGTTGGGAAGTTCAGGCGTACCCGTCATCAGGACATCTCCAACCCGTTTTTTTCGCGGCCCGAGGGGGCCATGATAACACCATATTCTTTTTATGGTCATAAGGACCCCAGGGCGCGTCGACCCCGGGCCCTGTCGAGGACCCGGGGTCGACCGCCTGACGCGACGTCCAAGCTTAGACGGCGGCCTTGGAGACCTGCGCCTCGCCGGCGTCGTAGCCCATGCGCATGTCGTAGTCGGCCTCGACGCCCCGCGGCATTTCCAGCCCGACTTCCTTGAGGCGGCTTTCCAGCAGCTCCAGGTACTCGGCACGAAGCTCTTCCGGCGTACGCACCTTCAGGCCCCACTCGTGGTAGGCGTCGAACATGGCGGACTTTTCGTTGCCCTTGGACGGACGGCCGTAGAAGCCGAGGCCGACCTTCATGAACTTCTCGACCTTGCCCTGCATGATTTCGCGGGCCTTCTCGCCCCCGAACTCGATGTTGCGCTTGGAGCACCAGACGCCGAAGGCCAGGTGACCGTGCTCTTCCTTATGGATGCGCACGTTGACGCGCGCCCACGGCAGGTAGGAGCATTCGCGGTACTGACCCAGGAAAGCCACGGCGGCGGGCGTGACGACGGTGGAGAACAGGCCCACGTCGTACCAGTCCTCGAACCACTTGGACCAGTTTTCCTTACGGAACCCGTTGATGATGGTGACCTTCTGAGGGTCCGGATTGTCCGGATTCTGGACCAGCTCCTGGAGGCGGGAGTCGACGTCCACGCCCAGATCCTGCATCAGGTTCCAGATGTAGTAGCCGTGCCCCATCTCCTCCATCACCTTCTTCGACAGGCGATAGGCTTCCTCGGGACGCGGCGCGAAGCGCATGTTCTCGGCGACCCGCTGGGCACCGGCGTATTCGGAATCAGCCTGGAACGACATCAGGTTCAGCAGCAGGCGCTTGTATTCCGCCGGCAGCTCGTCGCCCTTGTCGTACGTCTTCCACTTGGCCATCTCGATCGTCTCCCTTTCCTTGGACTACGCCCTTGTTTGGGTGCCGGGTCCGCGGCTGTCGCCGCCCTGCCCGACCGTGGGCTGACTTAACCGGGGCGTCCCCGCATCCGCCCGGGTCCCGGGACCCTCTTGACCTGACGGATAAAGTGACACAATTTTCGTTGCAAGAACGACGATAGTGTAACACGATTTTGACTGTCAAACAGATTCTTCACCCGGAAGCGCCTTTTCGGCGGGCGAAGCCGACCGGAAGCAGCGCGCCTACAAACACGGTTTTTTGAGGATTTCGCGCTGACTGGCGGGATCGGGAGTGAATGACAGGTCGATTTTTGTGGTATTACACTTTTCATGCCCGACACGACCGTGGTGCGACGCGATGGTGCGGCATGACGCGATCACCGCGTCCGGGGCGAGATATCGCCTCCACCGCGCCTTGACGATGACATGGGAAGGAAGGACGTTTGCGGGTCTTGCTCTAAAGGGGAGGCCCGCCGACGGCGGGAACTGAGAACGGATGCCCAGGCTCAAACGCATCGACGATCAAATCGACACGCTCCTGCAGGCGATCACCCTGCGGGCCAAGTCGTTGATCGTCACCGTCTACGGTGACGCCATCCTGGTCCACGGCGGGTCCACTTGGCTCGGCAGCCTCATCAGGCTGGTCGAACCCTTCGGCCAGAGCGAGCGCATGGTGCGCACCGCCGTCTTCCGCCTGACCAAGGACGAATGGCTGCAAGCCACCCAGATCGGACGGCGCAGCTATTACGCCGTGACCGACGTCGGACGACAGCGGTTCGAGGCCGCGCATCGTCGTATCTACGCCGCCCCGCAACAGCCGTGGGACGGAGAATGGGTCCTGGTGCACACCAATTGTTGCGGCCTGCCCCCGGCGCAACGCGAGACCCTGCGCCGCGAATTGGTGTGGCAGGGGTTCGGCAGCCTGGCCCCCAACGTCCTGGCCCATCCGGCCCCGGACGAGGAAGCCCTTCATCTGGCCCTCCGGGACAACGACGCCGTCGAGCGCGTGGTGCTGATGCGGGCCCAGGCAGACCGCCTGACCAGCCAGGGCAACCTCAAGTCGCTGGTGCGCTCCTGCTGGGATCTGGACAAGCTGGTGGACGACTACTCGGCCTTCCTGGACCGCTTCCGCCCCGTCTGGCGCGCCCTGGAATCCGCCGACAGCCTTGATCCCCAGCAGTGCTTCATCGTGCGGACGCTTCTGATCCACGACTACCGCCGCATCCTTCTGCGCGACCCCATGCTACCCGAGGAAGTGCTGACCCCGGATTGGCCGGGCGCCGCCTCCCGCCTTCTTTGCCGCAATATTTACCGCCTCGTCCAGGAGCCCGCCGAACAACACCTGATGAGCATCCTGGAGACGGCGGAAGGACCGCTCCCCACGGCCTCCACCTATTTCTTCGACCGCTTCGGCGGCCTGACCGCTCCCCAGGAGCCGCGCGCCGCTTCCGGTTGACCCACCGCACGACAAGACACCCAAGAAAGAAAAGACCAGGGATATGACAGGAAACGCCTCCCCCGAAACCGCGTCCTCCGACGCCGGACCTCACGGACCGAGCATCGCCATCGTCGGCAGTGGACCGTCCGGCCTCTACGCCGCCGACGCCCTCCACCGCAAGCGGCCCGACGCCCGCATCGACATCATCGACCGCTTGCCGACTCCCTTCGGCCTCGTCCGGGCCGGCGTGGCGCCGGACCACCAGGGAACCAAGAACATCGTCCGCCAGTTCGAGCGGACCCTGACCAAGCCCGGCGTGCGCTACCTGGGTAACGTCACCCTGGGCCGCGATATCGGCCTGGAGGCCCTGCGCGCCGCCTATGACGCCGTCATCCTGGCCGTCGGAGCGCCTCGGGACCGCGCGCTCGGCATCGACGGCGACGACCTTGGCGGCGTCTACGGCTCGGCGGCCTTCGTGGGCTGGTACAACGGCCATCCCGATTTCGCGGATTTGGCGCCCCGCCTTCCCGACGGCTCCGGCCCCGACGCCGTGGCGATCGTCGGCAACGGCAACGTGGCGCTCGATATCGCCCGTCTTCTCGCCAAGTCCGAAGCGGAGCTGACCGGCTCGGACATCTGCCGCCACGCCCAGGACGCCATCGCCGGGGCACGGATTCGCGACATCTACCTGATCGGTCGTCGCGGCCCGGTCGAGGCCAGTTTCACCTCGGCCGAGCTGGGGGAACTGGGCCACCTGGAGCGTGCCCGCCCGGTGATCGAGGCGGCCTCCCTGGAGGCCGCCGACCTGTCCGCCGTCGAAGACCCCAAGACCCTGAAGGTCAAGGAGAAGAACCTCGAGATCTTGCGGAATTTCGCGTCCCGGACCGAGAGTGACGCCCCCATCCGCATTCACCTTCTGTTTCACGCGGCCCCCCGCGGGATCGGCGGCACCAACGGGCGCGTCGACCGGCTGACCGTGGAGCGCACCCGCGTCGAGAACGGGCGCGCCGTCGGCACCGGAGAAACCCTCGACCTCGCCGTCTCGACGGTCATTACGGCCATCGGCTACCGCTGCGCCGAGGACGCGGGCCTGCCCGTGGACAACCGCCGCGGCGTTGTCCGCAACAACGACGGCGTCGTGGACGACGGTCTCTACGTGGTCGGCTGGGCCAAGCGCGGCCCCTCCGGGGTCATTCCGACCAATCGCGCCGACTCCCTGGAGGTCGCCAAGCGCGTCCTGGACGACCTGGAAGGCATCGGCGAGACGGCGGGCAAGCCCGGCCCGGCCACGCTCGACGCCCACTTGGCCGCTGCCGGAGTCCGTGTAACCGATTTCGAGGATTGGCGGAAGATCGACGCCGCCGAAACGGCGCGCGCCGCCGAAGGGCGTCCTCGGGAAAAGCTGACCAGCGTCGAGGCCATGCTGGCCGTCCTCGGCTGAGACGGGGCCTGAGGCGTCGCCCCGGTCCGCCAGGGGCGCCGCCTCCCCCTATAGCCAGACGCAATCGGGCAGCGACAGGCGGCGTGGCCCCTGGTCGCCGGTGATCTCCACCGTCAGCCTGTGGGCCGCGCCGTGCGCGACACGAAGAAGGCCCAGGGCTTCCAAGGCCCGTAGAGACGCCGGAATGCCCGCCGCGACCGGCGTTTCCAGGGACAGGCCGATGATCTCCCGCAGGCCGGAGGCCGTCTGGCGTCGCCCCGCGCGGTCGTCGCTCCAAGCGATGGGCGGCGCCGCGCCCGGGGAGCGGAACAGGAACGGGTGGCCCGGATGGTCGCTGTCGACGGCGACGGGCAGGCTCATGCCATCGGGCAGATAGGGCGGACGATAGGCCCAGGTCTCGAAGGGCAAGGGGCCATCTCCTCGCAAGCCGACGCCGAAGGGCGACGCGCCGTTGCGCCGCCAGGCCGCCCGTTCCTGAAACCGGGTCCGGCGGATACGCGGCGCCTCCAGCGCGGCGGCGTCGGTCACCCACAGAAGCTCCAGATAGGCGTTGTCGAAGCAATAGCAGAGATTGGCCGTCCCCTGCCCCGGATGGTCGCGACGAAAACTCTCCGCCAGCCCTAGGGCGGCGAGCGCCGCCGGTTCCGGCCCGTCGGACTCGATCAGCATGAACAGATGGCACAGGTCCATGACGGTTCCTCCATGCCGGTTCCTCCATGAGGGTGCCTCCGTGACGCCCCCTATCCCGAAACGGAAAAGGCCCGGCGTTCCGACCGGGCCTTCCAAACGTCCACCATGCGCGGAGTGGTCAGTCTCCGAAGCCGTAAGGGGACGGCGCCTCGTTGACGATGCGGGAATACATGGCGCGTGCTTCCTTCCGCGCGTCCGGACCGAACACCGGGTCGTCGTTGCTGGCGAAAGCGGCGTCGATTTCGTCCCAATCGGTCTCCGTCAGGGCCTTCTGCGCCATGGGGATGACGACCCCCTCTTCCTTCTGAAGGTGTTTGGTCTGGAAGCGCAGATAGTCGTGGACCGCCGTGGTGAAGCGAATGCGCATCGCCTCGTCGGTCGGCGCGTTCTTGAAGGCGGTCAGGTCACGCTTCAGCCTGTCCAGGCTGACCGGGCAATTGACGTGCTCGGCTTCCAGCTCTTCCAGAATGGCGGCGGAGGACGGATCGCGCTGCCGCAGAAGGCGGAACAGGAACTCATCTTCCTTGGGATGGTGATAGCGGTCGGTAAAGGTGTCGATGTACCCGACCAGGTCTTCCATGAAGGTGAAATCGAGCCGATGCCCGTCCTCATGATCGCGCACAAGCTGATCGAGCATATTCACCACCCGGTACAGGTTGCGATGCTCCTGCTTGATGATATGAAGCGAATCCCTCATGACCGCTACCGGCTCCTCTAGCCTTTCCTGTCGGGACGTTCCGGACGAGGGCCGCGCATGCCGCGAGCCGTCTTCCAGTCTATGGCGCACCATAGCCCGTCCAAGATTGTGTTTCAATTTGAAAGTCAGCTCGCCCCGAAATGTATCACTTCAAAAAGGGCTTTTCCGTCGATCAGAGCGCCGGCGGCAGCTTGGCCAGACCGCACCAGAAATCCTCGATCCCACGCACCACGTCGATGAAACGGTCGAAGTCCACGGGCTTGACGATGTAGCAGTTGGCGTGAAGGTCGTAAGACCGATTGACGTCGCTTTCGGCCTGAGACGTGGTCAGGACGATGACGGGAATGCGGCGCAACGCCGGATCATCCTTGATCTCGGCCAGGACTTCACGCCCGTCCTTGCGCGGAAGATTCAAATCGAGCAGCACCAGCTCGGGCCGCGGAGCGGCCTCGTAGGGTCCCTG
>CAZFRK010000181.1:0-6723 GCA_964521375.1 uncultured Rhodobacterales bacterium | reverse complement strand
GCACGCCGGATATGGTGCCGCTGGTGCCGTCGTCCGCGAAGCTGGCCACGGCGCCATAAACGCTCCGATAGTCGTCGCTTGGATTCGGTGGCGGCGGGCAGGTCGGTTTTTCGACCAAGCCGCCATCGGGGACGAAACCGGCCCAGTAGACGCCTTCCGTCACTTTCTGATTGTTGTTTTGAGCGAGATAAATTTCTCTCGTGTTGGTCAGATCGTGGGTGTTCATATCGATGTTTGTGTGCATCCGGTTCGCTTCGGGCTGGCCGGGAACGTCGTAGCGGTAAAGGTAGTCCTGAACCAGCTGGCCCTGGTTCATGAACATGGAGACGCCCAAGTGGCCCGCCGTTGGCAAAACAGGCACGGCGTTGCCGCCGAAGTTGCCCAGGTTCATTTCCCAACCGTTGTAGGCGCCGCGCAGGCAATTGGCGCAGGGCACGGGATCGTTGGCCCCCGGAACATAGCCGCCGTGGGCCCCGGCCTTGGCGGCGATTTCCGGCGCTTGTTTGTCGGGAATGGCATCGCCTCCATGGGTGATGACGGCCGCTTCCAACAAGGTCAACACCACATGACCGGGCGGATAAGGCTGGGGCGTGGGGTCCGGAACCTGCCGGATGATGACGTCAATTGTTTGCCCCCAAGCGTTTTGAGACGAAAATCCCTGCGGCAGGTAGCCCTGATTGACCAGTGTCGCGACCGATATGACTTCGCCTGTTCCGGCGAATCCATGCGTATCCACCCAATAGTCCCGAATATACAACGAGGCGGCATCGCGGACGGTGGTCAGTTGCTGGGCGGCGACGTTCCCTCTTTGCCGCTGAACTTCTTGGTATCCGAGAAGAGCCAACCCGATCAGCAGAGGGGTGGCCACGGCAATGGCGATGACCATTTCCGGAATGCCGCCGATGAACCCGCCTTGGCAACGATGCCGTTTGCCGATGGAGCGGCGACGGTGCCGACGCAGGTCTGCCGACAGAGCGTGGGGGGCAATGCGCGGAAAAGTCATGACCAGCTCCCGGTTTTCAATAGGCTGTAACCATTGCGACGACGTCGTTCGGTACGCCGTTCGGCACCGAAAGAACCGCGCCCCGCCGAGATTGTACGACTCCCCCAGCGACCAAGCCCGCGCCCCACCCGCCCCATGTGATGTCGCCGAGTGCGTGAGCGACATAGGGAGCAGGGAGGGGCGGGATGGCAAAATAGGTGCCCACGACGCCGCCGTTCGCGACGGACAGAAGCTGCGGAGAGGCCGCCATATTCGTCGGCAGGTAGCCTGCCAAAGTTGCCGCCGACATCGCTCCGCCATAGCTGGGGTGGTCATCGAGATAGGCCAAGGCGGCTTGATGAAACAGCAGGAGTTGTGTCGCTGCGGCTGCTGCACGCTCTTCGCCCCGCCGTGGTGCGCTGTCGGTGGACAGCAAGGCCACCCCGGAGATCAACGCCCCAAGGAAAAACAGGATGTAGGCGGCGTACATGGCTAGGTCCTCATCCTGGCGCGCTGGGCCTCGATCACGGTGCGCAGTTGTTCGATCTTGCCGTCACGGATGAGGACGCGGACGGGGTCGGACAGCACCATGCTCTGGGCGAAGAGCGATTGGGCCTCGATGCGGGTGCTCTTGCCGATGGTCAGCAGGCGTTGGTGCACCACGCCCAGCAGGCCGTCGGCCAGGATGGAGCGGGCTTCCTCGATGCTGGCGCCGCTTCCGGCGGAGGCCAGGGTGACGAGGCGGTGCAGCGCCCCCTCGATGGAGGCCGCGTGAATGGTGGTCAGGACGACATGGCCGTTGACGGCGGCGCGCAGGACTTCCCGCGCGGCGGCGACGGTGCGCACCTCGCCCAGCATGATGTAGCGCGGCGTCGACCGCATGCAGGAGGCCAGGGCGTCGCCCAGGTCGGCCTCGGCGACATCGCGCTGAATGCAGTAGCCCGATGCTCCGTGCCAGCCGTGCAGGGGCAGTTCGGGCGGCGCCTCGATGCAGATGCCGACGTCGCCCAGGGTCTCGATCCAATGGGCGAAGAGGGACGACGCCGACCAGGTCTTGCCCTCGCCGGTGCGTCCGGCGAAGAGCAACAGCCCGTGCTCGCGCCCCAGACCGGCCAGGGCGTCGATCAGGGCCGGATGCAGGCCCAGGTCGCTCAGGCGCGGCAGGGAGTTGGGCAGACGGCGCAGGACGTACCACCGTCCGTCCACCGCCGACAGGCGTTGCACGCGGAAGCGCACGCCGTTCCACTCGTAGGAGAACTCGTTGGCGTCCTCGTCGACGTTTTCCAGCATGGCGCTCAGGGTCGAGACGTCACGCTGCAGGTCCGCCGGGAAGGGCTGAATCGTTCCACCCGAGACGGACCGGTAAAATGGCTCCGCCACCTTACCGGCCGTCAGGTAGACATCCGTGAAGGGAAGATCGCTCAGGGTCACGGCTGGTTACTGCGACACGGTCCAGACGATGGTGTTGCTTACCGCGTCGGTACAGGCGGCCTGGGCCTGGGCGGGCGTGACCGGGAAGGCCGCGGCGTTCCAGGTGACGGTGCCCGCCTGAACGCTGCGGAAGCCGTCGGCCGGGGTCTTGACCACCATCTGCATGCAGGGCTCCATGGGAACGGCGGCGTAGGTGACCGTGAAGTTGGCGGTGGCGCCGGTGACGGTGACGGCGCCACCCCAGGAATTGACCGGACTGTTGCTGACGATCATGGCGTCGGGAATGACGCCGGAGGCCATCAGGACCGCGTTGAGCGAGCCGGTGCCGAAGCCGTTCTGGCCGGAATAGAGGCCGCGCGTGCCGTTGATGATGTTGTTCAGGAACATGGTTTCCTTTTCGACCTTGGACGAGTTGAAAAGGTTCATGCCGGCGGCCAGGGCGGCGACCACGACCACCGTGGCGACGGCGCCGACGATGACCTGTTCGGGAATGCCGCCGATGGCGCCCCGCTGGACTTGCGCGGACCGGCCTTCGATACGCCGGCGACGGTGACGGATGTCGGTCAGGAACATGGGAGTCTCCACTTTCTAAAGGGCGTCAAAGGCCTTGGGTGATTTGGCTTTGAATGGCGATCAGTCCGACCCCGATGAAGGCGACCAACACGCCGTTGGCGGCCATCAGGGCAAGGTTCAGGGCGGCGGCCTGGGCTTTCACGGAGGCCAGGGAGTCGCTGAGCCACTCCTTGGCCATCTGTTCCAGCTTCTGGTCCATCTCGAAGCCGAGGGAAGCGTAGAGCCGCAGATCCTCGACCACCTCCTTGTTGGGAAAGCGCATCTGGCTGAGGTGCAGGGCCTCGCCCAGGTTGTGCCCTTCGCCGACGTGGAAGGTCAGGGCGTCCAGGCGTTCGGCCAGCCAGGGGTCGGCGTCCTGGCGCATCAGGCGCAGCGACACCGATTCCGGCACACCGGCCTTCTTCATGGCCGCCAGGGACAGTAGGAAGCTGGCGCCCAGGCTCATCTTGTAGAGGGTCCAGGGCGGCAGGAGGTCGTCCAGGCGGCTGCGCAGGTCGCCCGTCCAGCGGGGCAGCGACCACAGGGTGAGGGCGCCGCCGACCACCGACCCGACCAGGATGAAGGGGCCGCCGTTGGTGATGATCTTCGACAGGAAGGCGACGCTGCCCGCCAGGCCGGTCCACTGCTCCATGGGCTTGATCTCGGCGAAGGCCGGAATGACCTGGGTGCCGAAGACCCACAGGACGACGCAGATGCCGAGGATCAGGAAGCCGGGATAGGACAGGCCGCCGAGGATGGCGCCGCGGATCTGGCGCGAGGATTCGACCACGTCCGCCGTGGTCTCCAGGGCGATGTCGATGCGTTCCTTGCTGGCCGACTTGATGAGCAGGATTTCCTGCGCCGGAAGCCAGTCGGCCACGGCGTCGCCGAACTCCAGGCCCTCGTCGATCTTGTCGCGCCAGTCGGCCAGCATGACGGCCAGCGGCTCGGTCTTGTCCTTGCCCTGGTTGGAGGCGATGCGCCACAGGGAATCCAGGCCGCGCGACAGGGGCACGCCCGACCGCCCCAGGCTGGCCAGCTTGCGGTAGACGCGGACCCGGCCCTTGGTGGAGGAGGTGGCGAACCAGCGGGTCAGCCAACTGATCTTTTTCCGCTCCGACGCGTAGGCCATCAGATTCGTCCGACCTTGGCTTCCAGCTCGATGGGGTCGACCTCGCCGAGGACGACCTTGTCCAAGCCGTGGTCCATCATGGTCTTGCCGTTCAACTGGCCCCGCCAATAGGCCTCCCCGGCGGTGCGGTCGCCCGCCACCAGCAGGTCGAGCAGGGTCTGGTCGGGCAGGATGACCTCGGCGACCACGGTTCGACCGGCGTAGCCCTCGCGGCAGTGCGAACAGCCGTCGCCGGGCAGGAAGACGCGCTCAAGGGGGGCGTCCAGGATGCCGCTCAGGGCGGCGGTCAGACGCTCGGCCATGTCGCCGGGCAGGGCGTCCAGACCGGCCTCGCGGCGGCACTGGGGGCACAGGCGGCGGACCAAGCGCTGGGCGACGATGCCGCGCATCAGGCTGGTGTCGCGCAACATGAAGGGCTCGACGCCGATGTCGATCATGCGGGCGATGACCGCCAGGGCGTCGTTGGCGTGCACGGTGGTATAGACGGCGTGGCCGGTCAGGGCGGCGCGCAGGGCGGCCTGGGCGGCGGCGTGGGTGCGCACCTCGCCGACCATGATGCGGTCGGGGTCGGACCGCATGGCGGCGGCGATGGCCTCCACATAGGCGTTCTGGCGGTCCTCGTCGTTCTCGGCGTCCGACGCCACGGGCAACTGGACCACGCCCTTGATGGTGTATTCCGGCGGGTCCTCGACGCTCATGACGTGGGCGCCGGGGTAATCCTGGACGATCTGGCTCAGGTTACGTTCCAGGGTGGTCGACTTGCCCGACCCGGTCGGGCCGGAGACCACCGTGATGCCGGTCGGGTGCGAGCGTAGGATCTTCAGCGCCTCGCGGTGTTCCTCGGAAAAGCCCAGCGTCGCCAGCGAGGCGCCGACGCTCTGTTCGGCGTAGAGCAGGCGCATGACGAGCTGGCGCCCGCCGTAGCCGACCGGGTTCCACTGCAGGCGCACGGCCTGGACCCCGGCGGGCAGGCCGTCGGAGACGCGACCCGCCTGATAGGCGGCTTCGCGGTATTCGCCGCCGAAGTTGCCGCTGTCGGACGCGATGACGCTGACCGTGCGGCAGAGCTGAAGGCCGAAGTCGCCCTTCCAGTGACGGTTTTCGATCGGTCGCCGTTCGCCGTCGATGCGGTACCAGACGTTGGCCTGGCCGCGCTCGACGACGATATGCACGTCGCTGGCATGGAGCGAGGCGGCCTCGCGCAGCATCTCGAGGATTTCGCGACGCATGACCGTCGGCATGTCGTCGGCGGCGTCCTGCGCCTCGACGGTCGATTCCGCCTCTTCCTCGTACAGGCGGCGGATGACGCCGACGTCCACCAACTGTGGCGGGCGGACGGTGATGCCGATGCGTCGCGCCAGGGCCAGGGCGGAAACGACGTCGGGATCATGGGCATGGGCGCGCGCGACGAAGATGGCCCCGGACGAATAGATGGCCAGCTTGTGGCGCGTCGCCTCGTTGGCCAACCGCACGGTGCCGCCGGGCCGCGTCACGAGGGTATCGGACGCGGGGCTATCATGCGGGACGACCGAAAGAGGCTGGACCATTCAGCGTACTCCCATCATGGGCATGCCGGGCTGCGGTTGCACCACGACGGGCATGTCGTCCTTGGGGTCGTAGACGGTGAAGAACAGCCGTTCGGGCTTGCCCTCGCCGGGGGCGGCCCAGACCTGATCCGCGCGCACGGCGGCGACCGTCCAACCGCCGGGTAGCTCCATGCCGGTCATGGCGTCCACCTCGCGACCGTCGGTCAGTTTCAGGCGGGCGACCAAGGTGTTGTTGCGGCGGCGGATCATCATGATCTCCGGCGGCGGCCCGTGGGAGACGGTCTGCCGGGCCGCTTCCTCGGCGGCGGCTTCCGCCTGCGGACCGCGGCGGCCCTGAAGCTCGCGAAGCTGCTTTTCCAGTTCGGCGCGCTGCACCTCCAGGTCGAGGCGCGACAGCTCCAACTGGCGGGCCTGCATCTCATGCAGGAAGGCCGGCGAAACCTTGGCCCAGGCGGGGTCTTCCGCCGGAACGGGCGCGGGCGCGGGCGCCGGGGTCGGCGTCAGGAGCGCCGCGGCGGCGGGCGCCGTCGCGTCCTGGGCCTGTCCGGCGTGGGCGGCGATGGTGGAGGCCAGAAGCGTGGCCAGGAAAAGCTTATTGCGCATAGATCCGTCCCCTCAGCACCCAGGTCCGCCCATCCTTGGAAACACCGTCCAGGATGTTCGTCGGCAGGCCGTTGAAAAGCTGCACAAGCTGGTCGGCGGGCAGGGCCGACATGAGTTCGTAAGAGATTTCCCGCCACGGCGTCTTCGGTTCCGTCGGCGTGATGCCCGGTGGCGGCGGCGGCGTGGTGGCGGCTTGCAGGTCCAAGGCGGCGCCGATGGTCTGCGCCCGCCCCCACAGCACTTCCTTGATCTTGCCAAGGCGCATCGGTTGTTCGGCGGAACGATCGCCCCGCGGAACGGGGACCGGCAGCGCGGCCATGTAGACGACCTCGTTGGGGCCGTTCACGGCCACGGCGCCGGACGCGGTCAAGTCCGACAGCCAGGCGATGGTGCCGCCGGTCCGCCCGTAGGTCCCCTGCGCTCCGCCGCTGGAGCAGGAGGCGTCCTTCAGGCTGTAGCCGGGCAGGACGGGCAGG
>CAZFRK010000180.1:0-6735 GCA_964521375.1 uncultured Rhodobacterales bacterium | reverse complement strand
ATTGGAAGGCGGCCAGCGAGGGCGACACCGTCATCCTGTTCGAGGAGGACGGCACGACCGAGGCGACACGCTTCGAGTTCCCGCGCCAGCCCTTCAAGGGCGGGCTGTGCCTGGCCGACTTCATCCGCGACGTGGACAGCGGGGAACGTGACGTGCTGGGGCTTCAGGTGGTGACCATGGGCCAGAAGGCGTCCGACGTGGCGCGCGACTGGTTCGCCGCCGACCGCTATCAGGACTACCTCTACCTGCACGGACTGTCGGTGGAGATGGCCGAGGCGCTGGCCGAATATATCCATAAGCGCATCCGCGCCGAACTGGGCTTCGCCGCCGAAGACGCCCGTGACATGGACAAGCTTCTGAAGCAGGGCTACCGTGGGTCCCGCTATTCCTTCGGCTATCCGGCCTGTCCCTATCTTCCCGATCAGGCCAAGCTGCTGAAGCTTCTGGGCGCCGACCGGCTGGGGCTGGAGATGAGCGACGAGGACCAGCTCCATCCCGAGCAGTCCACCTCGGCCATCGTCCTGCACCATCCGCAGGCCAAATACTTCAAGGTGTAGACATGATGCGACGCGCGGCGGTTCTGAGTCTGGGTCTTCTCATGGCCCTGTCGGCCTGTGCCGAAACCCCGCCGCCGGAGGTGTCGTCCGCGGCCGCGGAGACCATCGAGGCGGCGCCCGAGGAAGCGGCCCCCGAGGAGCCGGCGATCGAGGAACCGGCCCCGGTGGACCGGGCGACGACGGACGGCGCGGCGGCGGATGGCGCGGCGGCGGAAGAGACGCCGGTGTCGGCGACGGAGATCAACGACGCCCGATTGGCCGTCGCCGAGGCCCTGACCAACGCCCGCCTGACCCGGGCCGCCCTCTTGCAGGAAGCCATGGCCCTGGCGCCCGACAATCCGCGCTGGCCGGTCCTGGCCGACCGCGCCGAACGGCTCAAGCGCCTGGAAGCGGATCTGGTCGCCACGCGGGACGACCTGCGGGCCGCCCGGGCGCCGGACTCCACGGCGGCGGTCGCCCGGCGGTCGGTCATGCGCGCCCAGGCCGCCTCGACGCGCTTGCGCGCCCTGACGGCCAGGTTCGGCCAATAGGGGAGGCGTCCGTGCCGCCGCCGCTGTTGGACGACGGGACGCCGAGTCCCGATCAACGCCATCCGATGCCCGGCCACCCCCGCGTCGGGTTCCTGAAGGCGCTCTGCACCCGCCCGACCATCGAGGTCGGCGACTATTCCTATTACGACGATCCCGACGGGCCGGAGCGGTTCCAGGATCACAACGTCCTCTACCACCATGATTTCGTCGGCGACCGACTGGTCATCGGGCGCTTCTGCGCCCTGGCCGCCGGAACCACCTTCATCATGTCGGGCGCCAATCATCCGACGCGCGGGATATCCACCTTTCCCTTTCCCATCTTCGGCGGCGCCTGGGCGGCGGAAATGGATCGCCTGATCGCCCCGCCGCGCGACACGGTGATCGGGCATGATGTGTGGTTCGGTTGGCGGACGACCATCCTGCCCGGCGTCACCATCGGCTCGGGCGCCATCATCGCCGCCGGGGCCGTCGTCCACGCCGACGTGCCGCCCTACGCCGTGGTCGCCGGGAATCCGGGACGCGTCGTCAAGACGCGGTTTTCCGACGCCGACATCGCCCGCCTGCTGGCCGTCGCCTGGTGGGACTGGCCCATCGACAAGGTCACGCGCAACGTCGGGTCCATCATGGACGGCGACATCACGGCCCTGGAAGCGGCCACTTAGAGCGTCGTGGCGGGCGGTGGCGCGGGGGAAGACGCTTTCGCGCCCGTGTTAGGGCCGTGGCTCCTGCTGCGTGATGCAGTGGATGTTGCCGCCGCCCTCGCAGATGGGGAGGGCGGGCACCATGGCGACGCGGTGATCGGGGAAGGCGCGGGCCAGGACGGCGCGCGCCTCCTGGTCCATGGGGTCGTCGTAGGACGGCGCGATCAGGCCGCCGTTGGCGATATAAAAGTTGGCGTAGGACAGGCTCAGGCGGCCCAGGTGCCCGTCGCGGCGATAGGTGGGCTGGGGCAGGGGAAGAACCTCTAGGCGCCGGTCGCGGGCGTCGATGGCGGCCTCCAGGATGGCCCGGTTCTCGGCCAGGGCGGCGGTGTTGGGGTCGGCGGAGTCGGTGCTGTCCAGCAGCAGGACCCGGCCCGGCGCGGCGAAACAGGCGATTTCGTCCACATGGCCGTCGGTCTCGTCGTTCTCCAGGCCCTGGTCCAGCCAGATGACCGCCTCGACGCCCAGGTAGGCGCGCAAGACGTCTTCGATGTCGGCCTGGGTCAGGTGCGGATTGCGGTTGGCGTTGAGCAGGCATTGCCGGGTGGTGATCAGGGTCCCCTCGCCGTCGACGGTGAAGGACCCGCCCTCCAGGATCATGGGTCCGACGAAGCGCCGGGCCTCCGACTGGTCCAGGATGAAGCGGGCCAGGGCGGCGTCGGGGCTGAAATCGGCGTAGGTCATGCCCCAGGCGTTGAAGCCCCAATCCACCCCGGCCAGACCGCCGCGCCCGTCGGTCAGGAAGGACGGGCCGCTGTCGCGGGTCCAGGAATCGGAGATGTCGCGCTCGACCACCGATACCTCTCCGGCGTCGCCCAGGCGCCGGCGGGCGTCATGGGCGTCCTCGGGCCGGGCGATCAGGACCACCGGCTCGAAGGCGGCGACGGCGCGGGCCACGGCGACCGTCGCCTCGCGGGCCTCGTAGAGGGTTCCGGGGAAGGTCTCCTCGCGGCAGGGGTAGGCCATCCAGCAGCGCCGGTGCGGCGCCCATTCGGCGGGCATGCGGAACCCCAGGTCGGCGGGCGTGACGATGGGCATGGCGGCGTCCTCGCGGCGGGCATGTCGAGACGTGTCTGGAAGTGCTAGCGTCTTTCCGTTACATGGGCAACGCGCCGAACACCCCAAACAACCCGAACACCAAGGAGCAGGACGTGAAAACGGTTTATTCCTCCCACCATCAAGGCCACGCCGGTGGCCTGGAACTGAACCGTGGCGCCCTGGTCCCTTGCTTCGAGAAACCCGAACGGACGGAACTCATCCTCGACGCCGTCCGGGCCGCCGCGCTGGGGCCGGTGGTGGCGCCGGACGACGCGGGCGAGGCGCCGCTGCTGGCGGTGCACGAGCACCACTACCTGGACTTCCTGAAGACCGCTTGGACGCGGTGGCGGGCCGAAGGGCGCGAGGGCTGCGCCCTGCCGTTCTGCCTGGCCGCCCGCGGCATGCGGCGGGATGTGATCCCGCGCGGTATCGACGGGCTTCTCGGCCATTACGCCATCGACGTCGGAACGCCCATCGTCGAGGGCACCTGGCGGGCCGCCTATTGGGCCGCCCAGACCGCCGTCACCGGCGCCCGCCTCCTGGCCGGGGAAGACTATGCCTTCGCGCTCTGCCGTCCGCCAGGGCATCACGCCGGACCGTCGCTCTACGGCGGCTACAGCTTCCTCAACAACGCCGCCATCGCGGCGGAGGATCTGCGCCGCCAGGGCCATGCCCGGGTCGCCGTCCTGGACGTGGACTATCACCACGGCAACGGGACGCAGGATATCTTCTGGGACCGCGGCGACGTGCTCTATGCGTCGCTGCACGCCGATCCGACGACGGACTTTCCCTATTTCAAGGGCTACGCCGACGAAACGGGGGAGGGCGCGGGCGCCGGGGCCACGGTCAATCTGCCGCTGCCGCGCGGCACCGGCTGGGACACCTACGGCCCGGCCTTGAACCGCCTACTCGACCGGGTCCAGGCCTTCGCGCCGGGCGCCCTGGTGGTGTCGCTGGGCGTCGACACCTGGAGCGGCGATCCGATCTCCGGGTTCACCCTGGAAACACACCACTTCGCCCAGATCGGCCGGGCCATCGGCACGCTCGGCCTGCCGACCCTGTTCGTCTTCGAGGGCGGCTACGCCGTGGAGCCGGTGGGCGCCAACGTCACCCAGGTCCTGCGCGGCTTCAAAGCAGGCCGATAAGGGTGTCGACGTCCGCCGGGTCGGTTTCGAAGGAACAGACGAAGCGGGCGACGTGGGGACCGGCGTCGTCCCAGGGGGCGAAGATCACCCCGGCGTCGGTCAGCCGCCGGGCCGTGTCCTCGGGCAGGTCGACGAAGACCGCGTTGGCGCCCGGCGTGCCGACCAGGGGCAGGCCCTTGGCCCGGAACGCCTCGGCCAGGCGCGCCGCCTGGGCGTTGGCGTGGCGGGCGTTGGTCAGCCACAGGTCGTCGTCCAGGTAGGCCAGAAGCTGCGCCGACAGGAAGCGGTGCTTGGAGAACAGGTGGCCGCCGCGCTTGCGGCGCTGGTCGAATTCGGCCCCCTTGGCGGGGTCGAAGAAGATTACCGCCTCGGCCGCCCAGGCGCCGTTCTTGGTGGCGCCGAAGGACAGTACGTCCACCCCCGCCTTCCAGGTCGCCTCGGCGGGAGAGCAGCCCAGGCCGACCAGCGCGTTGGCGAAGCGCGCGCCGTCCATGTGCAGCGCCATGTCGTGACGGCGGCAGACCTCGGCCAGGGCCTCGACCTCGGCCAGCGTATAGAGGCCGCCCAGTTCGGTCGCCTGGGTGATTGACAGGACGGTGGCCCGACCCCGATGCACGGAGCGCCCCCCGGCATGGGTGGCGGCGCGGGCGACGCCCTTAGGGGTGACGCGGTCGATGGCGTCGGCCAGGGGAATCAGCTTGGCGCCGCCGGTGAAGAGTTCCGGCGCTCCGGCCTCGTCCACGTTGATGTGGCTTTCGGCGTGGCAGAGCACGGCGCCCCACGGCGGACATAGGCAGGACAGGGCCAGGGCGTTGGCCGCCGTTCCGGTGGCGACGGGGAAAACGGTCAGGTCGGGATGCTCGAAGACCGTCCGCAGCCGCTCTTCAAGCCTCTCCGTCCAGGGGTCGGCCCCGTAGGGCGCGGCGGTCCCCGCCGCGGCGTTCGCCAGGGCGCGCTGAATGGACGGGCTGCACCCGGTCACGTTGTCGGAAGCGAGATTGATCGGGATGGCGTCCTCCTGACGCAATGCAAGAAAAACGGGTTAGGACGCGGCGCGGCTGGGTTGGGCCGTGATCGGCTTGAACCGCGTGGTGTCCATGATGACGGCGCAGGAGAAGGTGCGCGCGTCGACTTGCGTGTTGAGGTTCCGCAGGCGGGCATGCGGTAGGCCGTGCCCGTCCTGATAGACGAATTCCACCTCCCACAGGGAGCGGGGATTGTTCGTCTCCTGATATCTTTGGCCGAGTTCGACTGTTCTGCGCGCCATCTCAATGTTCTCCAAGGTATTGTTTTTGTTGGGTCCGGAGTTTCCTTGACGAATCAGGGCCTACGGTTTTGGGAAACGGGGCCATGTTTTGACAACATGGTAACGCCGGAGGAGTCCAGGCGGGAAGAGAGACGTGTGGTCCAGGACAAAAAAAAATAACGCTCCGTGGCCTTCGTGCAACGGGGCCACGTCATGGAGACCATTACGTGTCCTGCCGGAGACGATTGCCGAGCCGCTGATGCGCGGCGCGCGGGCGGCGTGCCATTGTGGCTGGGAACGGTGTCGTGTCGAGGCTGGTCATGTCGGATGCGGACGACAGTCTGGTTTTTCTGCCCGAGGAGCGGGAGACGCCGGTCCC
Source organism: uncultured Rhodobacterales bacterium (assembly GCA_964521375.1). Taxonomy (GTDB): domain Bacteria; phylum Pseudomonadota; class Alphaproteobacteria; order Rhodospirillales; family Rhodospirillaceae; genus CAZFRK01. The sequence goes on along the minus strand of CAZFRK010000180.1, from coordinate 1,139 downwards.
CGGCGGCGCGCCGTGGCTGGTGCTGATCGTCGACGACGACCCCGAGGTTCATTCCGTCACCCAGATGGTGTTGCGCGACTTCTCCTTCCAGGGCAGGCCGCTGCGGTTCATCAGCGCCTATTCCGCCGATCAGGCGCGGGAGATTTTGCGGCGCGCCCGCTATGTGGCCGTGTGCCTTCTGGACGTGGTGATGGAGACCAATACGGCGGGTCTCGATCTGGTGCGCTTCATTCGCCACGACAGGTCCGACCACGCCATGCGCATCATCCTGCGGACGGGCCAGCCCGGCCATGCGCCGGAGCAGGACGTCATCATGCGCTACGACATCAACGACTACCGCGCGAAGACCGAGCTGACGCGCGGCAAGCTGGTCAGCTGCATGACCATGGCGCTGCGGTCCTTCCAGCAGGTGCGGGAACTGGAGGCCGGTCGCGCCCGTCTGGCGGACCTGAACCGAACCCTGGATTCGCGGGTCAACGAGCGGACCCGCGACCTGCGGCGGGCCGAACGGCGGTTGCAGTCCATCTTGGACGCCCTGGTCATCCCCATCCTCATCGCGCGGCGCGGCGACCGCATGGTGCGCTACGCCAATCCGCGCATGGGCGGTTTGGCGGGGGTGCCGCCGCGAGACATGCCGGGAACGCGGGCCGACGACGTCTTCGTCGACGCGGGCGAGCGTCTGCGGGTGTTCAACGCCTTGGAAAAAGCCGGCTCCGTCGAAGGCATGGAGATGCGCCTGCGCCTGGGCGACGGCGGGTCCCTGTGGGTGTCCGTCTCGGCGGCGGACATGGAGTTCGACGGCGAACGCTGCGTGCTCGCCGCCTTCCACGACATTTCGGCCCGCCGGGACATGGAGGCCGAACTGAAGCGTCTGGCGACGACCGATACCCTGACGGGAATGCCCAACCGGCGCCAATTCCTGGATCTGGCGGAGCGCGAGATGGGACGCGCGCGGCGGTTCGGGTCCCAGGTGTCGGCCCTGGTCTTCGACATAGACCACTTCAAGGCGGTCAACGACACCTTCGGCCATCAGGTCGGGGACGTGGTCCTGAGATCGGTCGCCGCGGCGGCCCGGTCGAGCCTGCGGGAGGTGGACATCTTCGGACGCATCGGCGGCGAGGAATTCGCCGCCATCTTGC
>CAZFRK010000179.1:0-6784 GCA_964521375.1 uncultured Rhodobacterales bacterium | reverse complement strand
AAGCTGCCGGAGGACGGCGTCGCCGCCTCCTGGGGCGGCAGCGATTTCCTGCTCATGGGTCCGGCGGCGCCCGACCTGGACGGGCGGGATTGCGCCCGCGACGCCTCGATGGGTATCCTGAAGGCCCTTGAGGAACCTTTGATCGTCGAGGACAACGAGTTCGTTCTCGACGGGCGCATCGGCGCCTGCCGGTTCCCGGAGGACGGCGCCGACGCCGAATCCTTGATCCAGCGGGCCGGTCTGGCGGTGTTGCACGCCAACCTCGAGAAGACGTCCTACCGGGCGTTTTCCAAGGATCTGGAGGAAGCCGCGGCGCGGCGGCACGTGCTGGAGCGTGAATTGCGGGGCGCCATCGCCCGCGACGAGTTCACGGTCTTCTACCAGCCCAAGGTGGATTTGCGGGACGGTCGGCCCATCGGCATGGAGGCGCTGTTGCGTTGGACCCATCCCGAGCTGGGCGGCGTTTCTCCGGCGCAGTTCATCCCCTTGGCCGAGGAAACCGGCGCCATCGTCCGCATCGGCGAATGGGTGCTGCGGCAGGCCTGCGCCGACGCCGCCCGCTTCCGGGCCGCCGGACACGGAGATTTGGTGGTGGCGGTGAACGTCTCCGGGCGGCAATTCGAGGCCCTGGACCTGCCAGGCACCATCCGCATGGCGCTGGAGGCGGCGAACCTGCCGCCTTCCGCCCTGGAGGTGGAGATCACCGAGACGGCCTTGATGCGCGACATGGACCGCGCGCGGGAGGTTCTGAAGGCGCTGCGAGATCTCGGCGTGGCGATCGCCATCGACGATTTCGGCACCGGCTATTCGTCGCTGGCCTACCTGCGCCATCTGCCGCTGAACACCTTGAAGGTGGATCAGAGCTTTGTGCGCGACATCAGCGCCGACGCCGACGACCGCGCCATCGTGCGGACCATCCTGGCGATGGCCGAAACCCTGGGACTGACGGCGGTCGCCGAAGGGGTGGAGACGGATGTCCATCTGGACTTTCTGCGCCGCTTCCAATGCCCCCTGGGACAGGGCTACCTTTTCGCCCGCCCCATGGCCGCCGAGGGCTTCCTGGACTGGCTGGCCGCCCCTCGCCCCGCCTGCGCTCCGCTGACCGTCCAGTCCTGATCGAGCAGGCTGCCGATCACCCGGCAGTCGGCCACCGACGGACCGCCGCGGCAGCCGGTCATGCGCTCCAGTTCCTTTTCCAGTTGGGTCAGGCGGGCGATGCGGTCGCGCACGGTCGCCAGATGGCGGCGGGCGATATCATCCGCCCGGTCGCAGCGGGCGTCGGGATGCTCGCTCAGGCGCAGCAGGTCGCGGATGTCGTCCAGCGTAAACCCCAGATCCCGCGCGTGGCGGATGAAAGTCAGCCGGTCCAGGTGGGCCGGGGCGTAGAGGCGCTGGTTGCCCTCGCTGCGGGTCGGGGCGGGCATCAGGCCGATCTGCTCGTAATAGCGGATGGTCGGCACCTTGCAGCCGCTGGCCTTCGACAGGCGCCCGATGGTCAGATCCCCGACGGCCATCCTTTTCCTCCTTGAACCTATAGTAACTAGAGATATTAGTCTCATTTTCAGTGAGAGCGAAACCCGATAGGGAGGAAGCCATGGGGGCGGGTTGCGGTTGCGGGTCGGCCAAGTTCGACGGCCTGTCGAAAGGCTATCATCGGGCGCTCTGGGCGGTGATCGCCATCAACGCGGTGATGTTCGTCGTCGAGATGACCGCCGGTGTCGCCGCCCACTCCAAGGCGCTTCAGGCCGACGCCCTGGACTTCCTAGGCGATACCACGACCTACGCCATCAGTCTGGCGGTCATCGGCATGTCGGCGCGGGTTCGCGCGACCGCCGCCATGGTCAAAGGCATCAGCCTGTCGCTGATGGGCCTGTGGGTTTTCGGAAGCACGCTTTATCGCGTCTTCTATCTGGGCGTTCCGCAGGCCGAGGTCATGGGCATGGTCGGCTTTTTGGCCCTGGCCGCCAACCTGGGCAGTGTCCTCTTGCTGATGAAGTGGAAGGATGGCGATGCCAACGTACGCTCCGTCTGGCTGTGCAGCCGCAATGACGCCATCGGCAACGTCGCCGTCCTGCTGGCCGCCAGCGGCGTCTGGGCCACGCAAACCGGCTGGCCCGACCTGATCGTCGCCGGATTGATGGCAAGCCTGTTCCTCTGGTCGTCCCTCCAGATCATCCGCCAAGCCCGCGCTGAACGGCGGGAGCAGGCCATCGAAGGAGAGGCCTGTCAGGCGGCGGAATGATAATTTGACAGGAGACTGTCAAAAAGACTCGTCATGCGCGCTTTCATATGACAGGATGCTGTCAAATGGAGGCGCGCATGACCCAGTCCACCGTTGTCCAACCCTTCACCGACCTCGTCCTGGAGGTTTTTCGCCTCAACGGTCGCCTTCTGGCCGCCGGTGACGCTCTTTGTACTCCCCTGGGGCTGACATCGGCCCGCTGGCAGGTTCTGGGGGCCATCGACGACGGTCCCTTGCCGGTGTCGGCGATTGCCCGCGGCATGGGCCTGACGCGGCAAAGCGTACAGCGCACCGTCGATGTCCTGGCGCGCGAAGGGTTGGTGGAGACACTCCCCAACCCGGAGCATAAGCGCGCCTATCTGGTCGCCCTGACGGAGCCGGGGCGGGATCGGCTGGACGATGTCACCCGCCTGCAAGAGCGGTGGGCGGCGGAGGTCGCCGATGGCCTCGACCCGGCGGATTTGGCCGCGACCACCCGCCTTCTGACGGTCCTGCGGGATCGCCTGGACGGCGCGACGGACCAGGGGGACACACCATGATACCGTTGATCAAGAGTCTGCATTTTTTGGGGATGGCGCTGTTCCTGGGCTCCATCGCCGGTCACATCCACCTGGGGCAGGGCGTCGCGCCCGGAGAGGCCGCCTATGGCTGGGCGCAGGCGGCCAAGTACGACAGCACCCTGCTTCTGACCATCCCCGGCCTGATGCTGACCGCGGCCAGCGGCGTGGCCCTGGCCGTGGCGCGAAGGGGAGGGCCGCCCCGCCGGTGGTTGCGGGTGAAGGTCGTCCTGACGGCCTTGGTGGGACTCAACGGAGCCTTGGTCCTGGCGCCCCTCGGGCGGCGTCTGGCCGAAGGAGCCGTCCTCGGGGCCTCCGGTCCCATGCTGGAGGGCTTGAGCCGCCTGGAAAGTCTGTTCGGCGCGGCCAACCTTCTGATGACCCTGGCCGTCATCGCCTTGGCGGTGTTCCGTCCTCGGTTGGGAGGCTCGGCATGACCTACGAAATCCTGCGCTTCACCCATTTCGTCGGCCTGTCCCTGATGGCCGCCGGTCTTCTGGGGGTGTTCCTGGCCGACCTGAGGACCCGCCAGGACGTGCCCCTGGCCGTCTTCGGCGAAGCGGTGCGGGCCATCGTCGTCTTCTACGACGGATTGGTGGTTCCCGGCGCCCTGCTGTTGGCCGCGTCGGGAACCTGGCTGATTACCTTGCTCTATGGCTGGGACTTCCTCACCACGCCCTGGCTGGCCGGGATGGCGGGCCTGTTCGCCGCCGAATTCATCGAAGGCAACACCATCACACGCCTGTTCTTCCTGCGCCTGCGCCGCGCCACGCGCCGGGCCGAGGCCGAGGGCGCCATGACGGAGGAGGTGACGCGCCTGCGTGACGCCAACCTGCCCACCGTCACCCACTTCCTGGACCTGCCGCTGCTCGGCGTCATCGTCTGGCTGGGCGCCACCCGCCCCGACACCTGGACGGCGGTCGCCATGGCCTGCGCCGTCGGCGTGGTCCTGGCGGCGGTCTTGTCCTGGGGGATACCCCGGCTGTTGGCCTCCTTGGCCGATCGGTCCCGACGGGCGGACGTCAGTCCGTCCTGAGGTCCCATTCCCATTCCGTGCCGCCGGGCACGTCCTTGATCTGAACCCCGGCGGCCAGGAGTTTGTCGCGCAGGCCGTCGGCGGCGGCGAAGTCCTTGGCCTTGCGGGCCTCGGCGCGCCGGGCGATCAGGTCCTCGATCTCGGCGTCGGAAATGGCGGCGTCGGCCGGGCGCAGGGCCAGATCCTCCGGCGCCGCGGTCAGCAGGGTCAGGCCCAGAACCAGATCGTGCAGGGCGACCAGCCGGAGGGCTTCCTCGGCGGGCATCTTCTTGTCGTCCAGGACCTCGCCCAGGGTGACCAGGGCCTGCGGCGTGTGCAGGTCGTTGGCGAGCGTCGCGTCCAGGCGGTCCAGGATCGCCTTGCCCTTCTCCGACAGGCCGCTTTCCAGAGCCTCCCGCACATAGGTGAAGGGGCCGCCGGATTGGTACTTGGCTTCCCCGGCGACGCGCAGCCATTCGGTTTCCCCGACGGCCTCGCGCAGCGCGCGCACGCGCAACAGCATGCGGCGCAGGTTGGACCGCGCGCCCGACAGGGCCTCCCAGGAAAATTCCAGGCTGGAGCGATAGCTGGCCGTCAGCAGGAACAGGCGGTAGGCGAGCGGGTGGATGCCCTTGTCGATCAGCGACTGAAGGGTGAGGAAGTTGCCCTTGGACTTGGACATCTTCACGTCGTCGCGCAGGACCAGGAACTCGTTGTGCATCCACCAGTTGGCGCCGGTATGGCCGGAGCAGGTGAAGGCCTGGTTCTGGGCGATCTCGTTGCAGTGATGGACCTGGCGATGGTCGATGCCGCCGGTATGGATGTCGAACTGGCGGCCCAGGTACTTCACCGACATGACGGAGCATTCCAGATGCCAGCCCGGCGCGCCGACGCCCCAGGGCGTGTGCCACTCCATCAGGCGCTTGCTGTCCTTGGGGCTGAAGCGCCAGACCGCGAAGTCGGTGGGGTTGCGCTTGCCCTCGGTCATGGCGACGCGGTGCCCGGCCTCCAGACCCTCCAGGTCGAGCAGGCCCAGCTTGCCGTAATCGGGCACCTTGGAGGTGTCGAAATAGACGCCGTCTTCCAGCACGTAGGTCGCGCCGTGCGCTTCCAGGCGGCGGGCGAAGTCGATCATCTCCTGGATATGGTCGGTCGCCTTGGACCACAGCGAGGGCGATTGAATGTTCAGGCGCGTCAGGTCCGTCTTGAAGGCGTCCGTATAGTGCTCGGCGATGTCCCAGACGGTGCGCTTCTGCTTTTCCGCCGCCAGCTCCATCTTGTCGTCGCCCTCGTCGGCGTCGGAGGTCAGATGGCCCACGTCGGTGATGTTGATGACGTGGGTGACGTTGTAGCCCTTCCACGACAGCGCGCGGCGCAGGGTGTCGACGAAGACGTAGGCCCGCAGGTTGCCGATATGGGCGTAGTTGTAGACCGTCGGCCCGCAGCTGTAGACGCGCACGGTGTCGGCGTCGAGCGGCTTGAACTCGGCAAGCTCACGTCCATAGGAGTTGAACAGGCGAAGCGGGTGGTTGGTCATGGCCGATCCTGCGGGCTGATCTTGTACGGGCGAAAGGAAGGGATATGACACAGTCGAGGGCCGAACGCACCCCCTTGCGCCGCCCTTCGCCTCCTTGCGGCGTGCTTATTGAATGGCGTCTCCGGTGACGTTACCTGATAGACCATGGACACCGTCACTCAGATGCTGCTGGGCGCCACCGTCGCCCAGGCCGGATTTCGCCGTCGTCTCGGGCGCCGGGCCATGGTCGCCGGGGCCGCCGTCGCGCTGGTGCCCGATCTCGACGTGGTCGTCGGGTGGGCGGGCGACACCTTCGATGTGTGGGCCTGGCATAGGGTGCCGACCCACTCGATCCTCTTCGGGCTTGTCTTCGGAGGGGTGTTCGGCGGCCTGATCTGGCTGTGGCGGCGGGGGCGCGCCCCCGGACCCGACGAGACCGCGCGGTCGTGGGTCTATCTCGCCGTGCTGGCGCTGTTGACGCATGTCCTCATCGACCTGCCGACGTCCTACGGCACCGTCGCGCTCTGGCCGCTGACCGATTTCAGGTTCGCCTGGGATGGGCTGGGCATTATCGACGTCGTCTATAGTCTGGCCCTGGTGGTGGCCTTGGTCGTCGGCGTCGTCGTCAAGAAGCGGCCCCGCCTGGCCCAGGACGTGGCCTTCGCCGCGCTCCTGTTCGTCGGCGCCTGGACCATGGGCGGCATGGCGATCAACGGCCTGACCGAAGCTCAGGTCAGGGCGGAGGTCGGTCCCGGCGCTCAGGTCGATGCCTATCCCACCCTGTTCCAACCCTTCTATCGGCGCGTCGTCGTCCAGACCCCGGACGCGGTCCTCGTCGGCTATCGGTCCATCCTGGGCGGCACCCCGTCGGAGTGGCGGAGCTTCCCCCGTCAGAACGACCCGGCGATCGACATGGTGCGACGGACGAAAGAGGGGAACTTGCTGTCTTGGTTCGCCATGAATGAAGTCTATTGGACGGCGACGCCGACGGGCGATGGCGCGACGCGGGTTCGCGGCTATGACCTGCGCTATGGCATGGCCGGAGAGTCGACTCTCGGATTCTGGGGGATTCAGGCCGATGTCAGGAATGGACGGGTCGATGGGCCGGTGACGGACTTCCGTCAAAGACCGTCCGCCGATGTCGCCGGAGTGCTGTCGTTCCTAGCAACCGCCTTGGGTCGCGACGGATGGTGAGGGGACGGGCGACGATTGGCCGAAAAAACTGTTTGACAGGGCGCGGCGGCTCCCTTAGAAACCCGTCCACCGCAGACGACGTCGGCGGTTGGGTCGGTCCTTCGGGGTTGGCCGCCTCTTTCTTCCATTTCGGCGTTTCGTGATGGCCGGTAGGTCTGGCCAGGGCGGGATGCTGTTTCGGGTTTTCGGGTTTCCGGGGTCTCGAAAAAAGATGAAAAAAGAGGTTGACGTGCCCGGTCGGGGGCAGTAAAAACCGGCCT
>CAZFRK010000178.1:0-6806 GCA_964521375.1 uncultured Rhodobacterales bacterium | reverse complement strand
ACCACCTTCACCGCCCAGATCGTCGCCTTCAAGGTGACGGACGCCGCCCTGCCGATGATCGCGGTGGGGTTCGCGGTCGGATTCCTGGGGCGACGCGACGACGTGCGGCAATACGGCGCCCTGCTGATGGGGTTGGGGCTGGTCTTCTACGGCATGACCGTGATGGGGGAGGCGATGTATCCCCTGCGCGCCTATCCGCCGTTCCTGGATCTTCTGCGGTCCATGGCGAATCCCATCCTGGGGGTTCTGGTGGGGGCGGCCTTCACCGCCGTCGTCCAATCGTCGCTGGCGACCACGGCCATTGTCATCATCATGGCCTCGCAGGGCTTGATGACATTGGACGCCGGTATCGCCGTCACCCTGGGCGCCAACATCGGAACCTGCGTGACCGCGCTTCTGGCGGCCATCGGCAAGCCGCGTGAAGCCGTTCGCGCCGCCGTGGTCCATGTTCTCTTCAACGTCTTCGGCGTCATTCTCTGGGTCGGCTTCATTCCAGAACTGGCGTGGCTGGCCCGGGAGGTTTCGCCGCCGCACGCCGACCTTGAAGGGGCCGCCCGCATGGCCGCCGAAATCCCGCGCCAGATCGTCAACGCCCACACCCTTTTCAACGTCGCCAACACGGCGGTCTTCATCGGTTTCGTGGACAGCATGGCGCGTCTGGTGGTCCGACTGGTTCCTGATCGTCCAAAGGTTCTGCCGCCCGCCGCCCAGCCGCGGCACCTGAAGGATGAGTTGATCAGCACGCCGTCCCTGGCGCTGGACGCCGTGCAGCGCGAGTTGGGGCACCTCGGGACGTTGGTCGATCACATGCTGGAACCGATCATTCCCGCCGCGCTCACCGGGACCACGGGACAGTTGCAGCGAATTGCCGCGATGGACGCCGACGTCGACGCCCTGCACGAGGCGACGGTGGAGTATATGCGCCGAATCGGCGGTGGCGCGCTGGCGCAGGCCCAGATGGACCGCTACGTGCGCCTTCTGGCGATGGTCAACGCGCTGGAAAACATCGGCGACATCATCGAGACGGATTTGGTGACCATAGGCATGCGCCGTATCGAGGGCGCGGTGGAGGTCTCGGCGCCGACCCAGCATCTTATCCGGGACCTGCACGAGCGGGCGCGCGAGGCCGTGAGCCTGGCCGTATCGGCTGCCATGGAGGGCGACGTGGAGACGGCGCGGCGGGTCGTCGCCATGAAGAAGGCCGTCTCGGCGCTGGCCCATCAGGCCGCCGAGCACGGCGCCCACCGCCTGACGGCCCGCGAGCCCAACCGCTTGCATGCCGTGACCCGGGAGATGGAGGTCATCGAGCGTCTGCGACGCATATACTACTTCGCCAAACGCATAGCTCGTGGGGTGTTGGAGCAGGCCGGGGAAGCCTACGAGCCGCCCGCCGGGCCTGGGGTCGCGGGGGGTGCCGACCCGAATGGAGGAGTTGAGCCGGTCCCTTCGTCGTCTTCATAGAATGCAAGTCTGGCCTAATAATTGTCACTGACAAGACATAACCTCGACTCCCTATAATGGCCATGAACATACGTTCAGAAATGTTTGGGAAGGGGATGTGCCATGTTTTTTGAACATCACTACGCCCTTCGGGCGACGATGGAGGCGTTGAGCCGGTCCCAGGCCATCATCGAGTTTTCCCCGGATGGAATGGTCCTCACGGCCAACCAGAACTTCCTTGATGCCTTGGGCTACAGGCTGGTGGAAATCCAGGGCAAGCACCACAGCATGTTCGTCGAGCCGGGTGTCGAGAAGACCGAGGCCTATAAGCGGTTCTGGGAGGCCCTGCGGAGCGGGGAGTTCCAGGCCGCCGAGTACAAGCGCATCGGCAAGCGCGGACGGGAGGTCTGGATCCAGGCCAGCTACAATCCGGTCCTGGACGGCTCCGGCCATGTCATGAAGGTGGTCAAGATCGCCACCGACGTTACCCAGCGCAAGCTGGCCGACGCCGAGGCGCAGGGGCAGATCGCGGCCATCAACAAGTCGCAGGCGGTGATCGAGTTCGAAATGGACGGCACGATCGTGACGGCCAACCAGAATTTCCTCGATGCCTTGGGCTACAAGCTTGAGGAAATCCAGGGCAAGCACCACAGCATGTTCGTCGATCCGGCGCTGCGGGACAGCGAACGGTACAGGAACTTCTGGGCCGCGCTGAATCGCGGCGAATATCAGGCCGCCGAATACAAGCGTATCGGCAAGGGCGGCAGAGAGGTCTGGATTCAGGCTACCTACAACCCGATCCTCGATATGGACGGCAAGCCCTTCAAGGTGGTCAAGTTCGCCACCGACGTGACCGAACAGGTCAAGGAACGCCTGCGCAGACAGTCGGTCCAAAGCCAGATCAACGCCGATCTGAACGGCATCACCGCCTCCGTCGCCAATGCGTCGGAACAGGCGGCCAGCGCCGCCAGCGCCTCGACCCAGACGTCGACCAACGTCCAGACCGTGGCCTCCAGCGCCGAGGAACTGGCCGCCTCCGTGGCCGAGATCAGCCGCCAGGTCAGCGAGGCGTTGAGCATCTCCGGCGAGGCCGTGGCCCAGGCCGAGCAAACCTCCGGCATCGTCGGTGGCCTGTCGGACGCCGCCCAGAAGATCGGCGAGGTCGTCGAACTGATCAACGACGTCGCCAATCAGACCAACCTTCTGGCACTGAACGCGACCATCGAGGCGGCCCGCGCCGGAGACGCCGGGAAGGGGTTCGCGGTGGTCGCCAACGAGGTCAAGTCCCTGGCCACGCAGACCAGCCGGGCGACGGAGGAAATCCGCCAGCAGATCGCGGGCGTGCAGAACGCGACCAAGGAAGCGGTCCGGGTGATGGCCGTGATCGGCGAGACCATCGCCAAGATCAACGATATCTCCGCCGCCATCGCCAGCGCCGTGGAAGAGCAGAGCGCCGTGACGCAGGAAGTCTCGGCCAACATGCAGACGGCGTCCGAGGGCGTGAACGCCATTTCGGCGGCCATGAACCGCATCGCCGAGGCGACCCAGGAAGTCGACGACGCGGTCGAGACCGTGAAGGCGGCCTCCCAGTCCCTTGTCTGACGACAGGGGGCCGGGGCCACCCGAACGGCGTGGGCTATTCCTCGCGCTGCATGGCGGCGCGGGAGCGGGCGGACACGGACGGTTGGCAAGGAGTCGCCGCCGTCCGTGAACCGCCCGGTCGGCGTGCCGTAACGGGGCGCCGGCCGCCACCGACGACCTGTAATGCCGGTGCCTGGGGGGCGAGGTACATATAGTCCCGGGTTTCCGGCAGGACGTGGCGGTCCTTGGTGATCTGAAGCTGGAAGACGACCTGATCGTCGAAGCGGAAGCAGACCTCGCTGCCGATCAGGTAGAACTCCCACATGCGGCAGAACCGCTCGTCGTAGAGGCGGGCCGCTTCGGCGCGACGGGCCTGGAACCGCTTGGCCCATTCGCGCAGGGTCAAGGCATAGTGGTCGCGCAGGATCTCGACGTCGTTGACGATCAGACCGGCCTTTTCGACCTCGGTCATCACCTCCGACAGGGCCGGGGTGTAGCCGCCCGGGAAGATGTACTTGCGCAGCCATGCGTTGGTGCCGCCCGGCGGGGTCGTGCGCCCGATGGTGTGAAGCAGACACACGCCGTCGTCCGTCAACAGGTCGCGGACCCGCTCGAAGAATTCGGCGTAGTGGTTGGCGCCGACGTGTTCGAACATGCCGACGCTGACGATACGGTCGTACCGACTATCCTCGAAGCGGTAGTCCCGCAGGGAGAAGTCCACCTTGCCGGACAAATTCGCCGCCCGCGCCCGTGCCCGAGCGACGGCGAGCTGTTCCCGCGACAGGGTGACGCCCTGGACCTGGACATTGAAATCGCGGGCCAGGGTGAGGCCCATGCCGCCCCACCCGCAGCCGATATCCAGCACTCGATGGCCCGGTTTCAGCATCATCTTGCGGGCGATGTGGTGCTTCTTGGCCTCCTGCGCCTGTTCCAGCGTCTCGCCACCGGTCTGGAAATAGGCGCAGGAGTACTGCTTGTCGACATCCAGGAAAAGGTCGTAAAGCTCGGCCGACAGATCGTAGTGGTGGGCGACGTTGTCCGCCGCCTTGCCCAGCGGGTTGTGCTGGTGCAGCCACCGCAGGGCCCGGTTGGACCATCTCTCCAGCCCCAGGGTATTGCCCCTGGGGGCGCGGGCGGCGTTATGGACGAAGGTCGCCAGGAAGTCGTAGAGGCTACCGTCTTCCACGGTCAGCGTGCCGTCCATGTAGGCTTCGCCCGCGTAGAGCGTCGGACGCAGAAGAAGTTTCCAATGCAGCGATTTGTCGTGCAGGCGGATCGTGAAGGGCGCCGGCTGGAAGGCGTCCGGGATCCCTTTGAACGGACGTCCCTTGAAGCGATGTGCTCGTCCGGTCGCGTCGATGACCGTCATATCGCCGTAGGTGATGACCGATTTCAGAAGACCCGCCAGCAGCATGATAGACACTCCTCGGTTCGTTCGTCTGTCTACAATCGCAACCTCGTTTCCTCTGTCTGGCGGCTTGGCTCGCACGGGTGCCGCTTTTTCGTCACAATCAATGTGGGGTGGGTCTAAAGGACTAGCAACCCTGCCAGACCGGGGGGCGCTTTTCGATAAAGGCGTCGATGCCTTCCGCCGCGTCCTGGGCGCCCAGGTTCGTCGCCATGACCTGGCTGGTGTAGGCGTAGGCCTCGCTCAGCGGCATTTCGAGCTGGCGGTAGAAGGCCTCCTTGCCGATGGCCAGCGTCAGCGGGCTCTTTCCGGCGATGGTGCGGGCCATGTCCGTGACCGCGGCGTCCAACGCGTCGGCGTCGACGACCGCGTTGACCAATCCGAAGGCGGCGGCGTCCTCGGCGCTGATCGGGTGGCCGGAGAGCAGCATTTCCATGGCCTTCTTGCGCGGCACGTTGCGCGACAGGGCGACCATGGGGGTGGAGCAGAACAAGCCGATGTTGACGCCGGGGGTGGCGAACTTCGCCGTCGGCGCCGCGTAGGCCAGGTCGCAACTGGCGACCAACTGGCATCCCGCCGCCGTCGCCATGGCGTGAACCCCGGCGATCACCGGCTTGGGCAGGGTGACGATGCTTTCCATCATGCGCGAGCATTGCTGGAACAGGGCCAGATGGCGGCTCTTGTCCAGGCCGCGCACTTCCTTCAGGTCGTGACCGGCGCAGAAGGCCGGGCCGTTGGCCTTGACGACCACCACCTTGACCGAGGTGTCGTCGCGGATGGCGTCCAGTTCGTCCTGAATGGCCGCCATCAGGGCGACCGAGAGCGCGTTGCGGGCTTGCGGGCGGTTCAATGTCAGCGTGCTGACGCCGTCGGCGTCGTCGCGCAGCAGGATGGGGGCGTCGGTGGTCATGGCGTCTCCTCAGGGCCGGGGTGGTTTCCCCTGCGGCAGGATTTTCTTTGTCCGACCCCGCCGCTATGGTGTTTCCAAACTATAATGGGAACGGGGAAACCATGTCCAAGATCACCATTCCGGAAATCCAGGAGATCCTCGACGCCGAATTGCCCATGGTGAACATCCTGGGCTGCGCGGTGGAGGATGTCGACGAGGGCCGGGCCACCGTCCGCATGGCCTTCAAGCCCGAACTCATCCGACCGGGCGGCACCATCGCCGGTCCGGCGACCATGGCCTTGGCCGACTTCGCCATGTATGTGGTGGTGCTGAGTCTGGTCGGACGGGTCGAACTGGCCGTGACGACCAACCTCAACATCAATTTCCTGCGCAAGCCCGCCCAGGAGGACATGATCGCCAAGGGGCGCATCCTCAAGCGGGGTAAGAGGCTCTGCGTGGTCGAGGTTGATCTTTATTCAATCAGCGACGAGGAGTCCCTGGTCGCCCACGTCACCGGAACCTATTCGATTCCCCCCGTCGCCGAGGCGTCCTGAAGGGCGCCGCGGGTTGTCCCGCCCGTCGTCGTCTATTCGTCGGTCGGGTCTTCCTCGGGCGGGAATCCCAGGTGGAAATGCTCCGGGCTGTCGGCCAGCATTTGCAGAGCGACCTTGCCGTTGGCGCTTTCGATGATCAGTTCGCAGAACCACTGACCGGCTTCCAGCTGGATGGGCTTGCCGAGCACGAGGCTCTGCACGTCCTCCATATCCATGCTGATCTGCCGATTGTCGTGAAAGGAAACCGCCGCCACCGTCTTCATGCTCCGTACCCCTCTTGCCGAGCCTGGGAAGGCTGCCCCCTGCGGGCTTGGGCGTCAAGCGGAGACAGGGCACCCGAGGCGACGCCACAAGCCCCTGGCCAAGGGGCTTAGCGCGACGGTAAAATAATACCGCATTCGAAGTCGTTGAAAACGCGTTGTTTTTTCCTGTTGACTGGTTTCGCTTTCGTGGCATACTCCGCGCCTCTGAATTCACCGCCCGTGGCGCGTCCGCGCCGGGCCGAACGCAGGCGCGGCGCCGCCCATTTCCGGGCCGACGCGAATTAATGAAGTGAGAGCCATGAAGACCTATTCCGCGAAGCCGAGCGAGGTGGAGCGCAAGTGGTACCTGATCGACGCCGAAGACGTCGTTCTGGGCCGCCTTGCCGCGACCGTCGCGAACATCCTGCGGGGCAAGCACAAGCCCATGTACACCCCGCACATCGACACGGGTGATCACGTGGTGATCATCAATGCCGACAAGGTCAAGCTGACCGGCCGCAAGCTGACCGACAAGCGCTTCTACTGGCACACCGGGTACCCGGGCGGCATCAAGAACCGCACCATGTCCGAGATCCTGAGCGGCAAGTATCCGGAGCGGGTGATTGAAAAGGCGATCGAGCGCATGGTCCCGCGCGGGCCGCTGGGCCGCGCCCAGCTGAAGAAGCTGCGCG
>CAZFRK010000177.1:0-6844 GCA_964521375.1 uncultured Rhodobacterales bacterium | reverse complement strand
CGCGACGGCAGACGGGACTTCTTCAGCGGCAGGGCCGGGCGCCGGGCCGTCGCCCCTGGAAAGGCGCGAGAACCCTGCCCCGCGGGTGGTCCCGGCGAGGGCGCCCGAGCGCGTCGGGGGAAGGGGCGGCGTCGCGAAAAAGGCATGCGCGATTTTTACGGCGCCCGTCGGGAACTCACATGGAGCGTTTACGGCCCCTCGGGCCAAGGTTCGCCTCGGACACCGCCGGCGCCCCGCCCGGGATCGCCGGCTCCGCGGACCGACGGCGCCAGGCGCCGCCCCTCAACGGAGGCAGTCATGAGCTTGCAGGCCACTCAGATCGAGGCGCTTCTTCCCGACCTCAAGCGGTACGCGCGGTCCCTGACCCGCGGCGAGGACGACGCCAATGACCTTGTCCAGGACTGTGTCGAACGCGCCCTGGTGAAGGGCGAGCTGTTCCGCGACGGCACCAATCCGCGGTCCTGGCTGTTCACCTTGATGCGCAACGTCTTCATCAGCCAGAAGCGCCGTGACGCCGTGTCGGCGCGCTATCTGACCCATGCGCGGCACCAGGGGGCGTCCATCGCCCCGCCGTCGCAGATGCACAAGGTCTATCTGACCGAGACCCTGTCGGCGATCGACGCCCTGTCCGACCAGGAGCGGTCCGCCGTCACCTCCCTGGGGATCGAGGAGGCGACCCATCAGGAGGCCGCCGCCGCCGCCAATCTTCCGGTGGGAACCATGAAGTCGCGCCTGTCGCGGGGCCGCGCCAATCTGCGCGCCGCCTTGGACGTCGACGCCGCCGACGGGGGCGGGCGCTGACCGCTCCCGCCGTCTTTGGACCGACCGGATTTCCCGATGGCGCCGAACCCTTACCGCCGCGGTCGCGTTGAACCGGGCAAGACCCGACGGAGCGACCACCGAACCTGAAACAAGGAGCGTTTCGATGAAAAGCGTGATCAAGATCGCGGCCCCGCTGGCCGCCGCCGCCGCTCTGGCCGCTTGCGGCACCCAGGACGTCGAGGACGTCCGGACCCTGAACCCGCAAGGCACCAGCTTCAACGACAACCTGGCCCGCGACTACCGGGATCTGGCCCTCTACGAGGCCGACCGCATGTACGACTGGAAGGATGCGCCCTACTTCGCCCGCAAGGCGAAGCTGGCGGCCTCCGGCAAGCCGACGGCGGCGGCGACCATCGACCGCGAGAAGGGCGCCGACTTCGATATTCCCGAAGAGCGCCGCGCCGAGCTGGAAGACGGCTTCCGTCGCCTGGACGCCGCCATGCGCGCCGGTGCCCGGACCGACTATCCGGCCCTGGCCGCCACCGCCCAGGCCAAGTACGACTGCTGGGTGGAACAGTCCGAGGAGGACTGGCAGTACGACCATATCGCGTCCTGCAAGGACGACTTCATCCTGGCCATGGAGCGCATGGAGACCAAGGCCGTGACCGAGGCCATGCCGCCGGTCCTGGTGTTCTTCGATTGGGACAAGGCGACCCTGGAAGGCGAGGCCATGCCCATCGTCAACCAGCTGGCCGATGCCTTGCGCGACCAGCGGGGCGACGTCCGCGTGACCGGGTTCGCCGACACCTCCGGCCCGCAGGACTACAACTATCGCCTGGGGCTGCGCCGCGCCGAGACGGTCGCCGGGGCGCTGGCCAACCGCGGTGTCGACATCAACCGCATGACCGTTACCTCCGAGGGCGAGGAAGACCTGCGCGTGCCGACCGGCGACGGCGTTCGCGAACCGCAGAACCGCCGCGTGAGCGTCGAGGCGACCGTGACCCGTCCGGCCATGGCCAGCCGCTGACGCGACCCTTGACCGGCGCCGACGCGATCCGCCCCCGCCAATCCGGTGAGGATCACCGGGTCGGCGGGGGTCTTTCGTGGGATCGAAAGGGGGGAACGGCCCGGTCGACGGCGGCCGCGGCTCTCCTATTCGGCGCCGGGTGGCTTGGTCCAGTCCACCTCGAAGCGGCGTGCCGCCGCCGAGGGGTTTTCCAACTGCACCCGGAAGCCGGTGGTGTCGCCCGCCGCCAACGTCGCCTGCGGTGGCTCGGCCACCATGTCCTGAACCGGCGCGTCGGTGGCGTCGAACAGGACCAGGCGGAGGAACGGCAGCTCCCGCGTCATGGTCGTGGTGTTGGCGATGAAGCCGCGCACCACCAGGGTGTCGGTGCCTTCCCGCACCAGCCGTTCGCTGGTCACGTCGTTGAAGCGCAGACCGACGCCCAGGACCTCAACCGGGATGCCGAACTCGGCATAGTAGGGTTCGGCCTCGGGGAAGGTCTGGACGATGAAGGTCCGCCCGAAGTACAGGCCGCCGCCGACCAATCCGGCCAGGATGACGAGGCCGAGCAGGACGCCGAGCAGCTTGCCCTTCTTGCCGCCTTTCTCGTCGTCGCCGCTGTCGCGGGCGAACATTTCCGGGATCGGTTCGGGGTCGGCGGCCAGCAGGTCGTCGATGTCGGTGTCGGTGGTGTCGGAGGCGGCGTCCATCCCCGACAGGCCGTCCAACGGGTCGTCGCCGCCGCCGTCGCCGTCGCCGAAGTCGAGGCCGGCCAGCGGATCGTCGATGTCGTCGGCGATGGAGGCGGCGTCGGAGTCCATGGGTTCCAATCCGCCCGCGTCCACGGCCTCGCGCGGCGCCTTGCGCTCGCCCGGCTCCATCTCCATGGGCACCGGCGGCCCCGTGTCCTCGGGCATCGGGGGCAAGGGCGGCGGTTCGGGGCGCGGCGGCGCCTCGGCGCGCGGCGGGGGCCTCGGCGCGACCGGCGGGGCGACGCTCGGCGCCTCCGGCGGACTGTCCTGGTCCGGCGGCATCTGGCGCCACGTGTGGCCGCATTTCGCGCACTTCAGCTTCCGTCCCTTGGGGCCGATGGCTCCATCAGGAACAACGAAATGAGCACCGCAGTCTGGACAGTTGAGTTCCATGGAAATCTTAGAAGTTGTCGCGAAGATCGTCTAATTTATAGAACTTTACCGTGAATCACTCAAGCACGGGCGCATTAACACATCGTTACCGCGCGGGAGAAACGGCGTGGCGCGTCCGGCGCTGGGACTCCCGCCGCTTTCCGCGCGGGGGCGTCTGGACGCGCTCCCGCGCCTGTGCCACTCTTCGCCCGGCGCGGCGACCCGGCGCGGGCCGCCGCGTCTTCGGGTCGCCGGGTCCGCACCGGACGACCGGCCCCTTTCGAAGCTGGAGTTTCCGTGCGCCAGGAAAAATCGCGCAATACCGCCGTGCGGTTCAACAGCGTCGGCCTGAGGTACGGCAATGGGCCGGAGATCCTTCAGGACGTCGCCTTCACGCTGGACCCCGGCTCCTTCCATTTCCTGACCGGCCCCTCGGGGGCGGGCAAGACGTCGATGCTGAGCCTGCTCTATCTGCACCGGCGACCGTCCCGCGGCACCATCACCTTGTTCGGGCATGACGTCACCGCCGCCTCGCGCGCCGAGCTGCCCGCCCTGCGCCGCAGGCTGGGCGTGGTGTTCCAGGATTTCCGACTGCTCGACCATCTGTCGGCGCTGGACAACGTGGCCCTGCCGTTGCGCGTCGCCGGGGTCGGCGAGTCCGACATCAACCGCCATGTCCCCGAACTGCTGCGCTGGGTGGGGCTGGCCGACCAGATGCACAGCAAGCCGCCGGTCCTGTCGGGCGGCCAGAAGCAGCGGGTCGCCATCGCCCGCGCCGTCATCAACCGTCCCGACCTGCTGGTCGCCGACGAACCGACCGGCAACGTGGACGACCGCACCGCCCTGCGGCTGCTGCGCCTGTTCCGGGAATTGAACAAGTTGGGCACGACGGTGGTCATCGCCACCCATAACGAAAGCCTGGTGCGGCGCTTCCGCTACCCCCGCCTGCACCTGGAGGCGGGCCGGTTGGAAGTCCTGCCGGGCTGGCCGCGCGAGGAGGCGGCGCGGGAGACGGCCCAAGGCGCGGGCGACTCCGTCGCCCCGGGAGGATCGGCATGAACGTCCTGACGCGCTTCATCCGCAGCGACCTGCCCATCGCCAACGATCCGTCGGGCCGCTTCCTGCCCTGGTTGGTCGCCGTCATGGTCTTCCTGGCCGCCATGGCGCTGTCCGGCGTGATGGCGTTGGACGGCATGCTCGACGACTGGAGCCGCGACTTGTCGGGCACCCTGACCGTGCAGGTGCCGCCGGGCGAAACGCCCGACGAGACGGCCACCCGCGTCGAACGGGCGGTCCGCCTGCTGCGTTCCACCCCCGGCGTCCAGGGCGCCGAGGTGGTGCCCGACCAGCGGCTGGTCGACCTCTTGGAGCCGTGGCTGGGATCGCGGGAATTGATCGCCGACCTGCCGACGCCGCGGCTGATCGACGTCGACGTCAGCGAGGCGCGGCGGCCCGACGTCGCCGGTCTCGCCGTCCGACTGAGCGACGCCGTGCCGGGCGCGGTGGTCGACGACCACCGCCTATGGCTGTCCAAGCTGATCCAACTGGCCGAGGGCCTGCGGACGGTCGCCTGGTCGGTCATCGGCCTGGTGGCGTTGTCCACGGCGGCGACGGTGATCCACGCCACGCGCACGGCGCTGGCGGTCCACAAGACTCAGATCGAGGTGCTGCACCTGATCGGCGCCACCGACGCCTACGTGGCCGGTCAGTTCGCCCGGCGGGCCTTGTGGCACGGCCTTTTGGGGGGGATTGGCGGGCTGCTCCTGTCGTGGCCCGCCCTGTGGGGCATCGGCGGTCTGGCCGACGGCCTGCGCGGCGGCATGATGCCGGAGGTCAGCCTGGGGGTCCTGAACTGGGCGGCCCTGGCCCTCTTGCCGCTGTGCGCCGGTCTGTTGGCGATGGTCTCGGCGCGGCGCACGGTGCGCAGGCAACTGGCACGGATGCTGTGACATGGCACGCGGCGGCAACGTCTTCCACAAGAAGCGCAAGGAGGCCACGCTGCTTCCGTCGCTGGGCCGGGTCCTGCGGCGCGCCGCCGTCTTCGCGCTGATCCTGTTCGGCCTGTGGCTGCCGGGGCTGGTGTGGTATTCGGCCACCATGCCCGATCAAGTCGACGACCCCGCGACCCGTACCGACG
Organism: uncultured Rhodobacterales bacterium; assembly: GCA_964521375.1. GTDB lineage: Bacteria > Pseudomonadota > Alphaproteobacteria > Rhodospirillales > Rhodospirillaceae > CAZFRK01. The sequence goes on along the minus strand of CAZFRK010000177.1, from coordinate 1,815 downwards.
CCATCGTCGTCCTGACCGGCGGCAGCGAACGCCTGAGCACCGGGTTGCAGCTTCTGGAACAGGGGCTGGCCGACGTCCTGTTCGTCTCGGGCGTCCATCCCGAGACCACGCTGGACGCCCTCCTGGCCGAGGTCGAGCCGGTCCCCGAGGCGGTGCGGGCGCGGGTGACTCTGGGCCGCGTCGCCATGGACACCATCGGCAACGCCATCGAGACGGCGGTCTGGATGCGGTGGCAGGATCTGCACTCCCTGCGGCTGGTCACGGCGGCCTACCACATGCCGCGCGCGCGCCTGGAATTCGGCGCCGCCCTGCCCGAGGCCGTCCTCATCCCCCATCCGGTGTTTCCGCCCAACGTCAAGCAGCAGACGTGGTGGGAGTTTCCCGGCACGGCCCTGCTGTTCGCCACCGAATACACCAAGTACCTTATCGCCCGGGCGCGTCTGTTGTTGCCCGACGGTCCGCGCCGCCTGTCGCCCCCCGCCGCCTCCGGACCGGACCATAGAGGGAGGGCCATCGGCCAATGATCTTTCTGCGTTCCAGTGCCTTCAACGTGTTTTATGTCTCCTGGACGCTGTTGCTGGCCGTCCTCTATCTGCCCTTGCTGGCCGGGCCGCGCCCCCTGCTGATGCCCTTCGTCCGCTTCTGGCTGGCCGGGTTCATCAACGGCGCGCGCGTCCTGTGCGGCATCCGCTGGCGCGTCGAAGGGCGTGAAAACCTGCCGAAGGGCGCCTGCATCGTCGCCGCCAAGCACCAGTCGGCCTGGGAGACCCTCTTTTTCCACCTGATGCTGGATGATCCGGCCTATATCCTGAAACGGGAGCTTCTGCGCATTCCGCTGGTCGGCTGGTACATGGCCAAGGCCGGGTCCATCGCCATCGACCGCAAGGCGGGCATGGGCGCCCTGAAGCAGATTCTCCGCCGCGCCGAGCCGGTGCTGACCGCCGGGCGGCAGATCATCATCTTCCCGGAGGGTACGCGCGTCGCGCCCTTCGTCGAGGCGCCCTGGCAACCGGGCGTGTCGGCCCTCTACAGCCGCTTTTCGGGGTCCGACAGCACGCCCCAGGCGCCGATCGTGCCGGTCGCCCTCAACACCGGGGTGTTCTGGGGCCGCAAATCCTACATGAAGCGGCCCGGCACGGTGGTCGTGCGCATCCTGCCGCCCATGCCGCCGGACCTGGACAAGAAAACATTCATGGCGGAACTACACGCCCGCATCGACGGAACGTCCGATGATCTTGCCCGCGCCGCCGGCGCCCGCCCGCCCGAGGCGCCGCCGACCGCGTGATCGCGCCGATTCGCGGCCGCCGACGACGGAACCGGGGTGTGGATAAGTCGGTGGAGAACGGTCGGCGCGCAGAGTTCCGCGTCTTGTCTTTCAGCTTACTTTGGCATGGGAATCAAAGGTTTGTGGGCAACGCGGCGGGCCAGGGCCGATATACTTTTTCACCAATCGCCGGAATTCTTCGCGGTTTGCTTTGGCGAACCCGTTTCGCTTGGTTAACCTTCGGAAATGGAATGATTTTTAGATAAAAACGCGGGGCATCTCGGGAGACCGTCAAGGACCCGCGCCGCCGTCAAGGAGGAACCGTGAGCCGCACCGTCTCGCCGATCGCCCACCGGATCTGGGACATGAAGTACCGGCTGAAGGACGCCGACGGACAGCCTGTGGAAAACTCGGTGGAGCACACATGGACCCGCGTGGCCGAGGCCCTGGCGGCGCCGGAGGCCGACACCGCCCTCTGGCGTAACCGTTTCCTGGGCGTGTTGGAGGATTACCGGTTCCTGCCCGCCGGCCAGGATGCGGCCGGCGGGCAG
>CAZFRK010000176.1:0-6846 GCA_964521375.1 uncultured Rhodobacterales bacterium | reverse complement strand
GCGCCGCAGGATAGCGCGCGCCCAGGTGCGAGCACGAGCACGAGCACGAGCACGAGCACGAGCACGAGCACGAGCACGAACTTCAGCTTCATGCATCTACGCTTGCTCGCTTTTCTGGGCAAAAACAAGAGGCGGCACTTATGGCCGCCCCCGGGTGTCAAAAAATATTGTGAAATTCTGGCTTTTTCAATAGCCCGGCAAAAAGCCGGTCAGCCAAGCTTGTGAGCTTTGAAGATCTCCTGAAGAGCCAGATTGGCCGCCTGGCGAACCTCGCGGCTCTGATCACGGGTCGCATTCTTAAGCGCGACCAGACAACGGATATCACGCAAATTGCCCAAAGCCTCAGCAGAAGTTCTTCGCACGGCACTGCTGCGGTCCGAAAGCATCCTCATCAGCGTTTCAACCACATTGGCGCTGCCAATGCGTCCAAGAATCCGGGCGATGTTCTCGCGCAGGAAATTGTTGCGATCCTGAGCCAGACGCAGCAACCGGGCAACAAGATTGCCCTCGCCGATACGGATCAACAGATCACAGGCATGGCGTCTGATGCGCTCTTCAGCATGTTTCAAAGCTTCAATCAAAACTTCGTATGAATTTTCGCCAAAGCTGACTATCGCTTCGCTGCAGGCAAGCGGCACGATCGGCGACGGATCATCGAGTCTGGCGAGCAGCGGCATGATCGACTGCGGCTCACCAATTTTGGCAAGAGCTTCAGCAGCGGCTTCACGCACTTTTTCCGCAGCATCTTCGAGCGATTTGACCAGATGCGGCAAAGCCACCCGGTCTCGACGCTCACCCAGAACCTCAACGGCGGTAACCCGCACCGGTTCAGCCTTGTCGGCCAGAGCAGCGATGATGATGTCCGGCACCCTGGCGTCGGCCATCATCGACAGTGAGCGCACAGAAAGCTTGCGCACCATTTCCGAACCGTCTTTGGTCGTCTTTTCAAGGAACTCGACCGCAGCAGTATCACGCAATTCGCCGAGAACTTCCGCAGCCTTGGCGCGCACGATTTCAACCGAGTCACGCAAAGCTTCGATAGCAGGCTGCACGGCAGCAGTAGTGCCGATTTTGCCGATGGCTTCGATGGCAGCTGTGCGCACTTTTTCAGCCGCATCTTTAACCAGCTGAGACAGGGTGCGGATCGCGCGAGGATCGCGGGTATCGCCAAGCACGGTGGCAATAGCGACACGAACCTGTTCAGAGGGGTGAGACGCTCCCATGATCAGCTTCTCAACGAGCTTGCGGCTCTGACTGCTGATGAGCTGCCGTGAAAGCAGTTCGAGGGGAATATTATATTCCGGCTTCTTGAGAATATCGATCAGTGCATCGAGTGCACCGTCAGTCTTGATGCCGCCGAGGGCTTCAACGCACCATTGGCGCTGCAGGTTATCACCCTGGGTGAAGTAGTCAAGAATTACCGGAATCGCCCGGTCATTACCAACTCTGGCAAACAGTTGGGCAACGTTCATGCGAATGAGATGCAGAATTTCGCTGCTACATTCGAGAATACGCTTGTCTGGGATTCCAGCCAGCTTTTTCACGTCTTTGTCGGTAAGCACTTCGCGGGCAATTTTGATCAGCAACGCAAAACAGCGCTCGTCTTCGAGATCGGCCAGAGCACGGGCAATCGAGAACTGTGCCCAGGCGTAACCTTCTTTGAGAATGACCGAAATCGGGTTTTCACCGGTGAGATACTCATCGATAGCCAGCAGGCTGTCGGCAATGCAGGTTTTGAGCGAACGATCGTCGCATTCCGGCAAAATACGCAACAGCGGGAAAATGGCGCGAATACTGCCGATTTTGCCGAGAACCCGCACCAGCGAAGGTAGAATTGCTTCATGCTCTTCGTCCATGACCCGGGTAATCGAATCGACGGCCATTTCACCAAGCTCACACAGCGCCCATTCGGCTTTATCGATGATCTGCGCATCCTGTTCACGCAGCGAGTTGATCAAAGGCTCGATGGCTTTGGCACCCTTGATTGCCCCCAGAGCTTCGATAGCGGCCAGACGAACATCGCGTTCGGAATCGGTAAGCCGTCCGACCAGCGGTTCAATAGCGATCGGGTTGCCGATCTTGCCGAGTGCGCGAGCTGCAGCGATCTTCTGAACCGGCTCGGGAGCTTCGAGAAACTTGACCAGATTGCCGGCAGTAGCTTTTTCACCGATTTCGCCCAGAGCTTCGATAGCCTGCAGGCACAGCATCGGATCATCCTTTTCAAGCACCGACAAAACATAGCGGCTGGATTTTGCCGATTTTATCCGGGCAAAAGCTTCAAGAGCCAGCAAAGTCAGCTTGGTGTTGAAAGAGTTGGCGAGCTTGAGGATCGGATCGACCGCACGGGCATCACCGATTTCGCCCAGAGCTTTGATGATTTTTTCCTTGATCTGCGGATTCGACACCTGGAAGATATCGACCAGCGGCTCAACCGCATTGGCATTGCGAATCTGACCAAGTGCCTGAATTGTAGCCAGGCGGATTCGCTCATTATCTTCGCTCAAAACCACGAGTAACTGGTCGCAGGCGGCTGTAGAACCGATTTTGCCCAATGCTTCGATGGCTTTGAGGCGCACTTCGAAATCAGGATCCTTGAGCATCGGCAACACGACGGTAACCGACTTGGGATCGGCGATGTTGCCGATAGCTTCACAGGCAACAAAGCGCAGATCGTTGTTGCGACTCTTCAGGAAAGCGCTGACGGCTTTCAAAGCCGAAGCAGACTTGATTTTGCCCAGGGCTTCGAGGGTCACGTAACGCAGATCTTCATTGTCTTCTTCAAGCAGCTTGATCAGCGGCACTACCGCTTCTTCCTGGCCGATTTCGCCAAGAGAGCGGGCAGCAATGAATTTGAGCTGGGCATGTTCTGAGGTCAGGCACTGAAGTAGCGGACGAACAGCCGCGACCGCCTTGACATCGCCGAGGTATTCGGCGGCAACTTCGCGAATGTCTTTCAGCTCATCGGTCAAAAATTTGATAAAGTCGACATTGCTGTCTTCCAGGTGCAAATCCCGGATGCGCAATACCAGCGAATACTTCTCATCAGGATCTTCGCAGTCGGCAAGCAGTTGTCTGAGTTCACCCAGCTGTTCGGCCGGGGTCAACGGTGGTGCTTCTTCGAGAATGGCCGATACCGGTTCGTGCATCTCTTCGCCGCCACCGAAATCGCCTACCGGCGAAGCTGCCGGGGTATTATTATCGAGGGCCTGAATTGCCGAAATGTCGAAATCCGGCTCTTCATCTTCGTCAGCAGCGGCAAGGCTGACTTCCTCTTCAGCCGCTTCGGGCTCTTCAAAGAAGGCAGGTTCGGGTTCTTTCTCAACTACCGCCGGTTTGGGCGGCGCACCGCCTTCAATACCGAGAATCAAACCTGCGAGATCGTTATCTTCGTCAAAATCAGTCGTTTCTACTGCTTCAATGGCGGCAGCCGGTGCCGAAACGCCGGCCGGTTCAATTTTCACCGGCTCTTCGACGGTTTCTTCGAAATCAAGATTGACATCGACTTCAGCTGCGCCGATTTCTTCGGCAGTGTCGAGCACCATATTATCGAGAAAATCATCACCAACTGTGACCGATTCGTCAACTGCTGCTTCAACTTCCGCCTCGCCACCGAGAACATCACCCATAAAATCTTCGTTGGCACTGACGATAAGATCGGAGGCATCGGCCTCATCAGCAGTTTCAACGGCAACTTCTTCGGTGCCGAAATCGAAATCGACGGCAACCGCATCATCGCTGCCGGTTTCAGTGTCGAGATCGCCGAAATCAAAGCCTTCAGTTTCAACCACGGCAGTTTCAGCATCGATCTCGATGCTATCGGCATCGTTACTGACGAACAACCCGTCGAGATCCGGGTCATCGGCACTGGTTTCGATGCTGATTTCATCAACTTCAGCCGGCGCCGGTGCAGCGAACATATCTTCTTCTTCAAATGCCTGTGGTTCTTCGGCAACAGGCGCTGGCGCTGGCGGAACAGGAGGTGGTGCCACCGGGGCGGCCTGCACGGGTGGCGGAGCAACCGGCGGGGCAGCAGCAGGCTCGGCCGCGATTTCAACTTCCGGCATGCTGAATTCATCGACTGGCTCGACTTGCGGCTCAGCTTGAGCAACGACCGGTTCACCGGCATCGAAATCCAGATCGAGTTCCGCGCCCATCGGACTTTGTGCGTCGAGATCGAGACTCAGACCATCGGGGGCCGCGAAGGGATCGTCATCACCGGCCGAGCTCTCGGGCAGACTTCCCCCGTCCATATCGAGATTAAGATCGAAATCAGAGGTGGCTTCAGCGTTCAAATCAAGACTCTGAGACTGGTCTGACAAATCGAGGTTGAAACCCGAATCGCCACCGTCCATGTCCAGGTCGAAAGAAAGCTCGTCGGCTTTGGCCGGCTTGCTTTCCGTCGCAAAACTGTCAAGCCCCGAAGACAAATCGAGATCTCCGGAATCGCCCAGATCGAGAGACATGTCGTTACTATCGAGCGACAGCTCGTTGTCGCCCAGATCCAGCGATAAATCAAGATCGAGCGGCTCTCTTTCCGCGGGCGAGTCCATGCCGTCTCCTGCGGCCGGCAAGCTCATTCCGCACATATTGCAGAATTTATTATCTTTCTCGTTTTCGAATCCACAACCGGGACACTGCATAGAGACCTCCGATACTTTCTGTCTGAACGCTTCAGTGTTTAACCTATCAGATTATCAGAAAGCGCTGTATTTGTCTTGGTTTTTTTAAACATTCAGTTAAAGAATTCGGTCAGATTCGGGAATTCCTTTAGTATTTCTTTTCTGATATCGGCACTCTTCTGTGCAAACACCAGCTCAGGCATGAATTTGCGCAACTTTTGCCGGTCGAGGCGGGGAATCATATCGCCGATGGCCACTGCTGCCGCGGGCCTGATGCTGAATTCGTCAATTCCTGCGCCAACCAGGGCAATGAACCCGGCCGGGTCAGAAGCCATTTCGCCGCAAACCCCGACCTTGATTCCCAGCTCGGTCGTGCGTTTGAGGCACTGATAAATCAGGCGCAGAAAGGGGCGGCACATAAAATCGGCCAGGCCGGCCAGCTTTTCGTTGGTGCGGTCGATAGCGTAGAAGAACTGTAACAGATCATTGGTGCCGAGACTTATGTAATTGGTGTAATCGGCAATTCGGTCGAGCATGAACAGCGCCGAGGGCACCTCAACCATGATCCCCCATTCGGGCGGGTTTTCCAGCTTCAGCTCAGCGGCGACCTCACGATAAACGGCATCTATCTGCTCGAGCTCTTCGGCAACCGCAACCATCGGAAAAATAATCTTGACGTTGCCGTGCTTGGCAGCCTGCATCATTGCCCGCAGCTGCGGCTTGAGGATGTCAAGTCGGGCCAGCGAAAACCGGATAGAGCGAAAACCCATGGCCGGGTTCTCTTCGCGAGACAACGGCAGATACTTCAGCGGCTTGTCCGAGCCGATGTCGACGGTGCGCAATACCGTCTGTTCCGGGGCAGCCTTGACCACTTTGCTGTAGACTTCGCGCTGGAACTTCTCACCAGGCAAATCCATGCTTTCCATGAAAATGAACTCGCTGCGAAACAGACCGATGCGGCGCACATCGAGCTTTTTGAGCAGCGGCAGCTCCTCGGTGCGGGAAATATTGACCCCGACCTTGATATCATAACCATCTGCGGTCCGGCAGGTTACCGGCGCAAATTTTCGTTCATCCTTCAACGATTTTTTCAAGTGCTCGACCGAGTCGTTGTCCGGATTGAGCACGACCCGGCATTCGCTGCGAGTATCTATCAGCACGGTCTGGCCGGTGCGGGCAACCAGCGACAGATCACTCAGTCCAAATACCGAGGGTATTCCCAAAGCTCCCGAAAGAATCGCGACATGTGAAGTTGCGCCTCCTGAATCGAGACAGACACCCTTGAGATTACCCCGGGCAAATTCGAGAATCTCGCTTGGCGTCACTTCAGCGGCAATCAAAATATAAGGCTCGTCGCCGATTTCCTTGGCCGGCCCCTCAAGGCCCATCAGATGCCGCAGCAGCTGATCACCGACATCTTTGATGTCGATGGCGCGTTCACGCAGGTAAGGATCGGCGATTGCCGAAAACGCGGCCTGAATCTCATCGATCCGGGCGCGCACAATACTTTCAACGTTAACCATCTCGCTTTGCAGTCGCTTAACCAGCTTCGGCCTGAACTGGGGATCTTCAAGCATCAGCAGGTGCGAATCGAAGATGGCGGCGTATTTTTCGCCGTGCTTTTCTTCGGCCTGGCGACGGGAATTGAGAATATCGTTGCTGGTCAACTTGATCGCAGCATCGAGCCGTTCGATCTCTTTATCGATCTGTTCAGGTGTGATGGGGGTTTTCTTGACTTCGATGCGTTTGCGAAACACATAGGCCTGGGCGACACAGGCGCCTTTCGATCCGATGATTCCGCGCAAAAAAACCGATTGCTTTGAATTGTTCGACATTTCAACTCCTGTCGTAGTAAATACTCAGGCCATCTCCTCGCCGAAGCCGCTGTCAATCAGCGATGCAATTGCATCAACCGCTTCTTCGGCATCGGGCCCATCGGCCGAAATGGTAATGCTCTGCCCTGGTCCGGCAGCCAGCATCATCACGCCGAGAATGCTTTTGGCATTGATCTCGGTGTCATCCTTGGCAAGCTGAATCTCCGATTCAAATTTGCCGGCAAGCTTGACCAGCAGAGAGGCCGGTCGTGCGTGTAGTCCAAGCTTGTTCTTGATTTCAACTTCTTTTCGCTTCATTGAATTTCCTCAGATCAGAATTCCCCAGTGATAAAACACGAGGGCACAAACCATCAGCAGAAAGGAAATCATCAACACGTCAATTCTGGCTCGAT